>JAEDNZ010000103.1 GCA_016302215.1 Muribaculaceae bacterium | reverse complement strand
TCACAGAGTTCCTTTTTATGGGTTTCCAATAGGTACAATTTCTAAGGTAAAAAAGATTGTTTTAGGTTTGCGGTACAAAGGTAGAGCTAAACTTACGGTCTGCCAAATATTTTTTTATGTTATACGACATACTTTTTTAGCTTGTTTTGGGTGTATTAGCTCTGTTTGTAACTTTATATGCTGATTGTTAGCATCTTAGCTATTTTAGGGCGCAAATGACGTGTTTATGACTTGTATTGTTAAAAATTGCAAAATCAGGTATTGGCGCTGTCAAAATGTTTAAGTTGGAAAGATGAACCGTCGAAAACACCGTAGGTGATTTCGTCGATGCAGTTGCCCAAAATGACGAGTCTGCGCCGGGGGTGCAATTCTTCGTTGCACTCAAAGTGATGATGCCCGAGGACTATGTAGTCGATGTCGGGATTGTCAGCGAGGAATGGTGTGGCCCAGTCCTTGACTGTGGCGAGGCAAGCGGAGGCGTATGCCTCAAAATCGCCGGCGGCATGGAGCCTGTTGTGGCAGCTCCAGCGGTAGGCAAAGGGCACTGTCCACCGCGGGTGTATCGAGGCGAAGAGTGTCTGGCATATTTTGTTGCGAAAGAGTGCTCTGATAAAGCGGAAGCCGGGCTTGAGGCGGCCGAGGGCATCGCCGTGACTGATGAAGAAGCTATGTCCGCCGATATCGGCTCTGATGGCGCCATCGATGATGTTGATGCCAATCTCGTGGCGCAGGTAGTCAAAGAGCCAGATGTCGTGATTGCCGATGAGCCAGGTGATGCGCACGCCCTTGTCAGCGAGGCGGGCGAGGGCGCCGAAGAACCGCACATATCCTCTGGGCACCACGGTGCGGTACTCATACCAATAGTCGAGGATGTCTCCTACGAGGTAAAGCTCGTCGGCATCATCGGCAATGGTGTCGAGCCATGCCACGATGCGGCGCTCGTGGAGGCGTCGGTTTTTGATATAAAGTGCACCGAGGTGTATGTCGCTGATGAAGTATGTGCGTGGCATTGGGCCGTGGGGTGGGAAAGTCTATGTCTATATATAAACTATATATAAATATGTGTGATATCCGGAGCGTCAGAGGAAGCCGAGTTCGAGCTTAGCCTCCTCGCTCATCATGTCTTGAGTCCATTCGGGCTCGAAGACGATGTTTACGACCACTGAAGTCACGCCCTCGATGCTTTCGAGCTTCAGCCTGACGTCTTCGACGATGAAGTCGGCGGCGGGGCAGTTGGGGGCTGTGAGCGTCATATCCACGGAAAGCGCTCCATCATCGGCGAGGTCGATTTTATACACGAGGCCGAGGCTGTAGATATCTACGGGTATTTCGGGGTCGAAGACGGTGCGCAGCAGCTCCACTACGCGGTCTTCAATGGCGGTGCGTTGTGAGTCAGTCATAACGCAAAATTAGTAAAAATATCGCAAAATTTGGCTTGATGCGACAAAAATATTAACTTTGCCGTAGAAAAAGGCAACCGACGGCGCCGCGCCGCTGCCGGCAACATAAGGTAAAACATAAAAATAGATACAAATGAAAGCAATCAAGACATTAGCAATCGCCGCCATCGCCATCATGGCAACGGCCACAGCCTCGCAGGCGCAGATTTTGTCAATAGGTCCGCGCATCGGTACTGAAATCAACCGCCTGAGCTTTGACAAAAACACGTTCTCGCCCGACAATCGTGCGGGCTTCACCGCCGGTCTGCAAGCCGAGGTGTCGCTGCCGGTGGTAGGCCTGGGCTTTGATATCTCGGCGATGTATGTACACCGCTCAAGCGCCTCCACGTTGAAGCTTGACGGCGCTCCCGCATCAGTAGATGTGACCACCTACAAGGGCGACTATATCGAGATACCTATCAACTTTAAGTATAAAATCGGTCTGCCGGGCTTGAGCAAGATTTTGGCTCCGTATATCTTCACCGGTCCCAGCATCGCCTTCCTGGCATCAAAGCAAGATGCAGCAGCGGTGCTTGAAAAGAAGAAATGCGATGTGGCATGGAACTTCGGTGTAGGTGTGCAGCTGTTCCAGCATCTGCAGATAGGCGCCAGCTATGGCCTCGGCATCACCAAGGCCGTGAAGTACACCGGTCTGGTGCAAGATGCCGCCGGCATTGATGGTAAAAACAACTACTGGACCGTCACCGCAGCATGGCTCTTTAAGGTGCTGTGATGCGCCGCTGAGGCCACGATGATATAAGCGCGCCCGGGAGGCATACGATGTGCCCGGGCGCGCTTGGTGTGTGTCAGGCGGCTATGCTATAATGGTATATATATTCGCCAAAAGGGAGAATAACAGCGGCATCGAGAGCGCTGAAAGCGAAAAATAGGCTAAAATGCGGCGTGTGTGTTGCATAATAACGCTAAAATGACTAAATTTGCAGCTTATGAACTGCATTAAGACTCTAATCATTACATTTGCTATCATAATAGCGGTGCCAGCCGGTGTGCGGGCACAAGACAATGCCGCCGCTGCTATCGTGGCGCCTGAAGGCGCGGCATCGGTAGCCGTTGACACGCTGACGTGCGACAGCGTAGCGGCGCAGCCCAAGGAGCGCAAAGGCTTTTTCGGCAAGTTTATTGACTATTTTGACAAGTCAAACGATGTAGATGAAAGCAAGCGCTTTGACATCAGCTTTATCGGTGGGCCTCACTACTCCAATGACACCGGCTTCGGCTTGGGGGCTGTGGCCTCGCTGCATTATCGCCCGGATATGACCGATACGGTGACGCCGCGCTCGATAGTGTCGTTTGCCGCCGATGCCACCACAAAGGCTCACTTCATGCTCAAGGCCGAGGGCTATCATATCTTCAAAGATGACAAGTCGCGACTAATCTATGAGCTGGGCTTCAGATACTTGCAAGATAAGTATTGGGGCATAGGATATGATGCGTGCAGCAATGACGACAACGAGACCAAGTATCACTATATGACGCTTGAGGCCAATGCCGCCTATATCTTCAGGCTCGGCCGCAGTATGTTTGTGGGCCCGATGGTGTCGTTTGACTACTACATGAGCCGCGATGTGAACCGCCCCGATTTGTATCCCTATCTCGAAGATAATGTGGTGAGATGGGGCCCGGGCGTGAGCTTGCAGTTGGACACGCGCGACAATCTCACGGCGCCCAAGCGCGGCGCGTATGTGCGATTGGACTTCAGGTATATGCCCAAATTTATCGGCAACGCCGAGGGTATGACAGTGACAGAGATGACGGCGGCCGGCTACTTCGGCGTATGGCGCGACTGCACCATGGCCGTAGGAGGCCATACACGTCTGACCACGGGATTGGTGCCCTTCAATATGATGTCAACGGTGGGCGGCAGCCATTTTATGCGCGGCTATTTTGACGGGCGCTACCGCGACCGCAACGAGGTAGATGTGTGTGTGGAGCTGCGCCAGAGGGTGTGGCGACGCTCCGGCCTTGTGGTGTGGGGCGGTATGGGTGTCATTTTTGACAAGTTCTCCAACATAGACTTCGGCCACCTCCTGCCCAACTATGGCTTGGGCTACCGATGGGAGTTCAAGCACAATGTGAACATACGCCTCGACGTGGGCTTTGGCCGTAACGGCGAGCGCAACTTCATCTTTAACATCAATGAAGCATTCTGACAAGGGAGACCTGCCACCTATGAAAGATACACGCCATAGCGTCAACGACGACATCACCCGATGGGTGCGCAAGGCCATGCACCCCGATGTGCTGTTGTGGATTTTTCCGCTGCTGCTGTTGGTGGCAAATGTGGCATTGGCGTTTACCGAGCCGACACATTGGCTGTCAAAGACCATTGACATCGTCTTGCCCTACGGCGTGTTTTTGCTGCTGTCGGCATCGTCAGTCAAGGTGGGGCGGTCAGTGCTGTGGTGCCTGCCTCTGATGATATATGCGGCATTTCAGATAGTGCTGCTGTTTCTCTATGGCGAGTCAATCATAGCCATAGATATGTTTCTCAATGTCTTCACCACGAGCGTCAGCGAGGCCACCGAGCTGCTCGCCAACCTCGTCACCGCCATCGCCACGGTGTGCCTGATATATATCCCGCCGATAGTGTTCGGCATAATATTCACGGTGCGCAAGCAGCGCGCGAGCGCGCGAGCCATACGTGTGGCGCGCTACACGGCGGGCAGCGCCATCGTGATAGGCGGCGTGATGATGATGGTAGCGGCGGTGGTGGTGCCGCGCTACGACCCGGCGCGTGAGGTCTTCCCCCTCAATGTGGTGTGCAATATGTTTAAGGCCATACACCGCGCTATCGCCACCGCCGATTATCCGCAGACGTCAGCTAATTTTGACTACCGCGCCACGGCCACGCGCCCCGACAGCCTGCCCGAGGTGTATGTGCTTGTTGTGGGCGAGACGTCGCGCGCTGACAACTGGCAGCTCGGGGGCTATGAGCGCCCCACCAATCCGCGGCTGTCGCAGGTGGAGGGATTGGTGTTCTATAAAAAAGCCGTATCCGAGAGCAACACCACCCACAAGGCGGTGCCGCTGCTGCTCTCGCCGGTGTCTGCCGCCACTTTTGCCGACTCGATATATACCACACGCTGCATCACCGACATATTCGGCAAGGTGGGCTATAACACCGCATTTTTGTCAAACCAGCAGCACAACCGTTCGTTCATAGACCACTTCAGCTGGCAGGCTGACACTACTATCTTCCTCTGCGATGACGGTCAGATACACTATGACGATGAGCTGCTGCCCCGGGCTTACAGCTTCATAAAGCGGCACTCTACGGGCAAGATCCTCGTGGTGCTGCACACCTATGGCAGCCACTTTAAGTACAGCGAGCGCTATCGCGACAAGTATGCCAAGTTTACGCCCGACCGCACCGATGCCGCCGAGCTGCGCAACCGCGACAAGCTCATCAACGCTTACGACAACACCATAGTGTCAATCGACGCCATGCTCGCCGACATCGTGGAGCATCTGAGCGCCCTTGACTGCCCGGCGGCGATGGTCTATGTGTCGGACCACGGAGAGGATATCTTTGACGACGAGCGTGAGCGCTTTCTCCATTCGTCGCCAACGCCTACATACTATCAGATACATGTGCCGATGCTGATATGGATGTCGCCGGCATACCGCGCCGGCTACCCCTCGCACTATGCCGCCGCCGTGGCTCACCGCGACTGCGATGTGGCCACCAGCGAGAGCCTGTTTGAGACCATGCTGTCAATAGCGGGTATCACATCGCCGAGGGCATGCCCGTCGTTAGCGCTCACTGACAGCAGCTACACCTTTGCCGGACGTTACTATCTCAATGACTACAATGAGCGAGTGCCACTGCGGCGCAGTGGTTTGCGGCAGAGCGATTTTGACACCTTCAAAGCGCACGGCATAGCCATACAATGACATACAATGAGCACCGAGCGCGATGAAATTTAGCGGCGCCGGTGGCGCATTTGTCATTACTTTGTTGTAACTTTGCGGTCGATATGAGAGAAATGATAATCAGCCAAGAGTCCTCAGAGCGCGCAGTGCTCGTGGGGCTTATTACGCCGCAGCAGGACGAGACGCGTGCACGCGAGTATATTGACGAGTTGGCTTTCTTAGCCGACACCGCCGGCGCTGTCACCGTGAAGACCTTTTTTCAGCGCGTGGATTACCCCAACCCGCGCTCTTTCGTTGGTAAGGGCAAGCTCGAAGAGATACGTGCCTTTGTCGAGGACAATGAGATAGGTATGGTCATCTTTGATGATGACCTCACCTCCAAGCAGGTGTCAAACCTGGAGAAAGAGCTGAAGGTGAAAATCCTTGACCGCACCGCGCTCATTCTCGACATATTCGCGCGGCGGGCGCAGACGGCTCACGCCAAGACCCAGGTGGAGCTGGCGCAGTATCAGTATCTGTTGCCGCGCCTGACGCGTATGTGGACTCACCTCGAGCGCCAGCGCGGCGGCATCGGTATGCGCGGCCCGGGCGAGACACAGATAGAGACTGACCGCCGCATCATCTTGGATAAGATATCGCGGCTCAAGGAGGAGCTGCGCTCTATTGACCGACAGAAATCCATACAGCGAAAAAACCGAGGCAAGCTCACGCGTGTGGCGCTCGTGGGCTACACCAATGTGGGCAAATCTACGCTCATGAATGTGCTGGCCAAGAGCGATGTATTTGCCGAAAACAAGCTGTTTGCCACGCTTGACACCACGGTGCGAAAGGTCACTATTGACAACCTGCCGTTCTTGCTGTCAGACACCGTGGGCTTTATACGCAAGCTGCCCACCAACCTGGTGGAGTCGTTTAAATCCACCCTTGATGAGGTGCGCGAGGCTGACTTGCTGGTGCATGTGGTGGATATCTCGCATCCTACCTTTGAGGACCAGATAGCCGTGGTGGAGAAGACCATACAGGACATCTGCGGCGGCGCCGAGAAGCCCGTGATACTCGTATTCAACAAGATCGATGCCTTTAGCTACACCCCCAAAGATGCCGACGACCTGACCCCGGCCACGCGCGAGAACCTCTCGCTCGACGACTTGCGCGAGACGTGGATGGCACGAATGCAGGACAACTGCGTGTTTATCTCGGCACGCAATGGTACCAACATTGACGAACTGCGCAAGATAGTGTATGACAAGGCGCGTGAGATACACCTCACACGCTTCCCCTACAACGACTTCCTATATCAGCACTACGAGGACACCGTAGAGATGGACCCCGAGCAATGAGGCCGGCCCCCGTGTCCGGGGTAGGGGCGGCATCGCCGCTCGTCACCGAGGGAAGTGAGCCGTGGTGAGCACGCGGTAGCCTCCCGGCTGCGCCACTACAATCAGCGCCTCCACCTCG
>JAEDNZ010000102.1 GCA_016302215.1 Muribaculaceae bacterium | reverse complement strand
ACCTCGGTCTGGAGTATGACCCCAGCAACTACCTGCTGATGCACGCCATGGGCCCCAACGTGGCCGGCGTAATCGGCTCGGCTGTTGCTGCCGGTGTGCTCTTGGGCTTCCTGGCTTGACACTGACGGGGACTTTTCTGCCCCACCGGACTCTCTAATAGCTGTGCCGCCGCGATGATGGGCCCTCGCTCTCGAGGCCACACATCGGGCGGCACATCGCTTTTCACTCCGCCTCGCGCAGTTTGCGCTCCCGTGGGTGAACAATCGCGGGGGGCGATGCGTTGTATTTTTGTCGCATACACATTATATATATATAGTATTTAGCCATAGTCCACTAATCCGATGCAATAATCATTATCAAGCCACCCGCCACCGCATCAATTGATACTTCTCAGATAATATGATTACCCGAAGCGTGATACATGAGATTTACCGGCAATGCAGCAAGCGCCCCGGCTGTGCCGATGACATAGACGTGGCGTTGCTCTTTGACCCGAACATATCGGCATATCATAGCATATACATCGACAATAGCGCCAGAGCCATTGTGATTGCCGATATGGGCGCCGAGAGTATGATGCGCTCAATACCGCTCGACCATGTCTTCGGCATTATACCATTTGAGCGATGGGTGGCGATAGTGCTGCGCAGCGCAATACTCTTTATTGACAAGACCTCGCCGCAGTTATCAATGCATCTGGCGCCCGAGCGACCCGGGCTGTGGCAGCGCTTGGCGCGACGCATCCGCGGCCGCTGACACCCCTGTGATAGCAAAAAGATATCACACTATTGCCGCCGGACGCAAAACACGCCTGCGCTGCTCATCGTTAATGCTCTAAATCACTTTTTCAGTGGAAAAGTAAATAAAATTAGAGAAAAATTTCTTTATTTGAGAATTATGTATTACATTTGCCACTGACAACTTTAGCAACCATCACTAACATAAGAAATATGGAACAAAAAAAATTGAAAATCCGCGACTTGACCCTCCGCGATGGTCAGCAGTCATTGTTCGCAACGCGTTTGAGCCAAGCTGAAATTGACAAGCTCTTACCCTACTACGTTAATGCCGGGTTCTACATTATGGAAGTATGGGGCGGCGCTGTGCCCGACTCCGTGATGCGCTACCTCGATGAGTCGCCCTGGACGCGTCTGCGCACCGTCTCGCAGGCTATCGGCGGCAAGTCTATGCTCTCGGCCCTGTCGCGCGGCCGCAACCTCTTCGGTTATGTGCCTTATCCCGACTATGTCCTCGAAGGCTTCTACAAAGAGGCTATCGCTTCGGGCCTGAATGTGATGCGTATCTTCGATGCCCTAAATGATATAGACAATGTCAAAGAATCCATACGCCTGATTAATGCTATGGGTGGAGTGGCCGACGGCGCCGTATGCTACACCGTTGACCCCAAGCCCGCTGCTCCCGCTGCACCCGCTGAGAAGAAAGGCTTCTTCGCGCGCCTCTTCGGCGGCAAGAGCGCCGCTCCCGCTGAGCCCGAGAAGATATTCACCGACGAGTACTTCGTGAGCAAGGCCGTGGAGATGGAGCGCCTCGGTGCAAAAATCATCACCCTCAAGGATATGGCCGGCTTGGTGACCCCCTCGCGTGCCGCCTCTATCATCTCCAAGCTCAAAGCCGCCGTCAAGGTGCCCGTTGACTTCCACACTCACTGCACCCCCGGCTATGGCTTGGCTTCAAGCATCATGGCTATCATCAACGGCGTGGATATCCTCGATACAAACATCTGGTGGTTCGGTGGCGGCTCGGCTGCTCCCGCCATTGAGTTGGTATATCTCTTCACACAGAAGCTCGGCATTGAGATAGATGTGGATATGAAGGCCGTGGGCGAGATACGCAAGCGCCTGCTCGGTGCCCGCCAGTCGCTCAAGCAGTTTGACCTGGGCCAGCTGCCTAAGGACTTTGACCCGCTCGCTGACAAGCTGCCCGCCGAAATCGAGGCGCAGCTTGACCGCGCCGTGGCTGCCGCCAAGGCCGGCGACGAGACCACCCTCCTCGATGCTTGCCACGCTATCGAGGCTTACTTCGGCTTCCCCAAGCCCAATGAGATTGTCAAGAACGCTGAGGTGCCCGGCGGCATGTACTCCAACATGGTAGCGCAGCTCAAGGCTCTCAAGGCCGACGACCTGCTCAACGATGCTATGGCTCTCATCCCCATGGTGCGCCGTGATGCCGGCCTCGTGCCTCTGGTGACCCCCACCAGCCAGATTGTGGGAGCGCAGGCTGTCAACGTGGCTCTCGCTCGCAAGAACGGCAATGCCGACTATGCAAGCTGCTCTAACCAGTTTATCTCGCTCGTCAAGGGCGAATATGGCCGCACCCCGGTGCCCGTGAACCCTGAGTTCCGCGCCCAAATCACCGGCAGCCCCGAGGAGAAGCCTTACGATGTGACCACCTATCGCAAGCCCGAAAACCCCGTGCTCGAGGACCTCGGCGGTGTCAAGCTCGCCACGAACAATGAAGAAGAGCTGCTGCTCGCGCTGCTGCCGTCGGTGGCCAACGGCTTCTTACGCCGTCGTCGCACTGAGGAGTATCAGGCAGCGCAAGCCGCCAAGGCTGCTGAAGCGCCTGCCGCTGAGGAGGCCAAGGCTGCCGATGAGCCTATCACCGGCCCCACACTCAAAGCACCGATGGGCGGCCGCATCATCAGCGTCGATGTCAAGCCCGGCGACAAGGTCAAGAAGGGCGCATTGCTGCTGGTCTATGAGGCCATGAAGATGGAGAATGATGTCACCGCTGATGCTGATGTCACCATCAAGCGTGTGTTTGTCGCTCCTGACGATGTGGTCAGCACCGATGCCGTGCTTATCGAATTTGAAGGCTAATCTTAGACCTGAATAAAAACCAAAGCAGCAGGAGGGCTCCCGTATATGTCGGGGTGCCCTCCTGCCATATTTTCACATTATCATATTATTGCATTATCGTTTGCTGTAAATGTCAATGGTGGCCTTCAGCTCTTGCTTCACCATGGCGCGTAGCTGTGGCGGCTCGAGCACGGTGAGGCGCGGTCCGTGCGACAATATCTCGGCAACAAGGTCGGGCGTCAGTCGCAGCCGATATGTGAATATCGAGTACGCATCATGCACCATCTCATGCTGTGAGGGGTGCAGCGGCAGGTCGCGCAGGTACTTGGCTTGCTGCACATCGGCACGCAGCTTGACAGTGTAGATGGTGCCCGGAGTGAATACGATGCCGAAGGCATAGCGCGTGTATTCCTCGATGTCAAAGTCGTCGTGCGGCACAAAGGTGGCAGGGCTGATGGTGACATCGCGCATGCGGTCGAGGGCATAGGTCTTGACTTTGCCGTCGAGGGCGTTGATGCCGGTGACATACCATCGCTGGCGGAATATTTTCAGGAATAAAGGCTCCAGAGTGATGCCCTGCCGCGGTAAGGCGCGCGTGTAGGCATAGTAGCTGAAGCGCAGCGGGTGGTATCCGCGCAGGGCGTCGATGGCGAGCCTGAGGCAGCCTCTGGCTGAGGGCACATCTTCGATGAAGATGCGGTCGGAGACATCGCGCGCGCCGCTGAGCACATCGTTGGTGGTGGTGGCGTTGAGCAGCCAGTCAGTCACGCTCTTGTTGTGGGCATCTTCATATTCGAGGTAGTACTCAAAGGAGGCGGGGTCGCATAGTATCTCTATGCCGAACAGCTCGGCTACGGCCTGCCGATAGTTGTAGAGGGTGCGTCGGGCGAGCTTCTCGCCGTTGGAGAGCTGCGAGCGCTCCCAGCACGCGTCAAGCTCGCGGCGTGTGATGCGCCCATAGCGCCTGATGGTGTCGATGAGCCAAATGTATCTGTTGATTAAGTCTCGTGCCATAGTGGTGTCATTGATGGTCAGCGGCGGCGGAGGCGCTCGGGCGTGATGACAGCAGCGCCATGCCGGCCATTGTATATAAAGCGTTGATTATCAATAGTTCGAAGCTCGTCTCGTAGCCGCAGTAGGTGAGCAGGGCCCATTGTGTGAGCCATGCGGCGCCGGGCGAGGCCACGCATACCCACGGCACATAGCGGTCGCGCACGGGGCGGCGGCATGCCAGGCCGAAGGCGAAGAGCCCCAGTATAGGGCCGTAGGTGTAAGAGGCGAGCGTATATACCGCCGAGATGGCGTCTTGGTCGCTCAGGTAGTAGAAGGCTATTATTACAGCGCCCATGACCGCCGACATAGCCGGGTGCACTATCTTGCGTGTGCGCGTCAGCCGCGCATCGTCGCCGCTGCGTTGCGCTCCGAGGATGTCGATGGTGAACGAGGTGGTCAGCGATGTCAGCGCCGAGCCGGCGGCCGAGTAAGCCGATGATATAAGACCCAAGACAAAGAGTATGCCCACCACGATGGGCATCGACGGGTGTGTGGCCACCATGCCAAAGATGTCGTCGCTCTTGGCCGGCAGGGCTATGCCGTTGCTGTCAAGGAATATGAGCAGCAAGGTGCCCAAGAGCAGAAACAGCGCTATGACGAAAAACTGTGTCACACCGCTGACTATCATATTCTTCTGCGACTGGCGCGAGGAGCGGCAAGCGAGGTTGCGTTGCATCATGTCCTGGTCAAGGCCATTGGTGGCGATGGCCATAAACACCCCGGCTAAAAATTGCTTCCAGAAGTATGTGCCGGCCTTGGGGTCATCGAAGAAGAACATCTGCGACGACGGGTGGTCAGCAATAGCCGAGCACATCTCGCCAAATCCAAATCCCAGATTGCGAGCCACGAAATAGATGCACAGCACCACCGATGCTATCAGGCAGAAGCTCTTGAGCACGTCAGTCCATATCAATGTCTTGACGCCGCCTTGGGCAGTATAAAGCCAGATGAGGGCTATCGTGGCCACCACGTTGATGGCAAAGGGAATGTCGAGCGGCCCGAACACCAACAGCTGGAGCACCGCGCATACCACGAAGAAGCGCACCGAGGATCCGAGCATCTTGGAGATGAAGAAGAACCAAGCGCCGCTATGGTATGTGGCGCTGCCGAAGCGCCCCTCCAGATAGCCGTAAATAGACACTAAGTTGCGCTTATAGAATAGCGGCACCAGCACAAAGGCTATCACCACATATCCTACGATAAATCCGAGCACCATCTGCAGATAGGCATATCCCTTTGCGGCTACCATGCCGGGCACCGATATGAAGGTCACGCCCGAGATGGTGGCGCCCACCATCGCGAAGGCCACGATGGGCCACGGCGCGCGCCTGTTGCCGGTGAAGAAGGTGGCGCTGTCAGAGCCGCGCGAGGCGATGTAGCCTACCGTCATCAGCAGGCCGAAGTAGCATATTATAGTGATTATCACTATCGTGGGTAATGAGAGAGTCATAGCTGTGAGGTGTTGGTGATGATTGGAGATTTTTTGTTATTCGGGGTATATCAAGTAGGGTGCTCGTTGGCGTCTGAAAGCCTCCACGTCGGCGGCCCATGAGGCTTTGATGTCGGCGGCGCTGAGGCCTTGCTCTATCATGGCGCGTATGTCGCTTCGGCCTATGAGCTTCTCAAAGAACGATGTGAAAAACTTGTCGCCCATGGCCAAGTCGCGGTATGCGTCGATGAGATACTCCAGGTTTACGCCCTGGGCAATGGCGTCCTCCTCGCTGATGGAGCGCAGGTCGCGGCCATAGCATGTGATGCCGAGCAGCGGCGGATTTTTAGCGCCGTCGGTGCTGCGCGGCGTGAACGAGAAGTCGCGGCCGTGCATCTTAGGGTGTCCATACACCTCAAAGGGGAAGTCTGTTCCGCGGCCGAGGCTCACCGGTGTGGCTTCGAAATAGCACATTGATGGGTATAGGTAAATGGCGCGCATAGTGCGCAGATTGGGCGATGGGGCTATCGGCAGGCGATAGCGTGTGCGGTGAGTGTAGCCCGTGCAAGGTATCACGGTGAGCTTCAGGGCGGCGGCGCCTTTGAGCCACCCTTCGCCTACGGCCATCTGAGCCAGTTCGCCCAGTGTCATGCCATATACCACGGGTATGGGTAGTCGGCCCACGCCGCTGGCATATTTCATATCGAGGATAGGGCCATCTACGGTCATGCCGTTGGGGTTTGGACGGTCGAGGATTACCACCTCTTTGGCGAGGCGCGCTGCCGCGTTCATCACGTCAAGCATCGTGCAATAATAAGTGTAAAACCGCAGCCCCACATCTTGGATATCCACCACTACCACGTCAATGCCGGCCATGACCGCGTCAGAGGGACCGCGTCGTTTGCCATCGTATAGCGAGGCGATAGGTATGCCCGTGACGTCGTCAACGCTGCTGGTGACGTGCTCACCGGCATCGGCCTTACCGCGGAAGCCGTGCTCGGGCGAGAAGATAGTCACCACGTTGATGCCGGCGTCAATCATAATGTCGAGCGTGTGTCGGTCGCCCACCATGCCCGTGTGGTTGGAGAGGAGCGCCACGCGCTTGCCCTTGAGCAAAGGCATATACACATCGGTGCGCGCCGCGCCTACGACAACGGCGGCGGTGTCAGCGGTTACAGAGTCCGGTGCGCACGGCTGCGGAGCAGCTGCCGGCGAGGCAGAGCAGCCGACGGTGGCGCTGATGATGACTGTCATAGCTAAGCAAAGTAGCCTGCTAAGAGCGGTTGGTTTGGTAGTTTTCATGGTTATGACGTATGATACTGCAAATATAGTCACAATCGACAAGACTGCGGCAACAAAAAAGGCCCAAAAAGGCTAATGAATGTTAATTAGCGCGTATATATTTGGATATTTCGCGCAATCGCCGTAAATTTGCAGGGCAAAAGCAAGGGGTATTAGCTCATCTGGCTAGAGCGCGACACTGGCAGTGTCGAGGTGAGCGGTTCGAGTCCGCTATACTCCAC
>JAEDNZ010000101.1 GCA_016302215.1 Muribaculaceae bacterium | reverse complement strand
TAGAAGTTGGTGTTATAGCCCCATGAGTTGTTGCCGTTAAACTCCATGATAGGCATCAGCTCCACGGCGTTAACGCCCAGCTTCACCAGGTAGGGTATCTTGGCTCTGGCTGCGCGCAGAGTGCCGTTGGCGTTGCCTTTGCCCTCGGTGCCCGTGAAGTCGCGCAGCAGCAGCTCGTAGATTATCAGCTTGCTCTTGTCAGGCATCTCAAAGTCGCTCCACTCGTATTTGTCGATGTTGCGGCAATACACGCCCATCACTATGTTGCTCAGCCCTTCGGGATATTTTGGCATATCGGGGAACACGCTTGACGAGATGTACTTGTCATTGTACGGGTCCAACACCAGATGTGCATACGGGTCGCCGACAGATTTGGTGCCATCTACAATAAAGTAGTAAGGATAGTATGTGTCGGCATCGAGGCCGCTCACCGTAATCCAGAAATAGCGCTGGCCGTCATAGTCCTGATAGTGCATCACATTGTCGTTGCGCACGGCATAGTCGTCCCACGAGGGCACTAATACCACCGTAGATTTGCCGGGTGCAGCAAGGCAGAACGTGACTGTGCCGTCAGCTCCCTCCTGAGCGCCCATCACCGGCTTGCCGCCGGGGTAGGTAGCCTGCGACGAGGCGCTGATGTAGCCCACTGTGATGCTCTTTGTTACGCTGCGCGTGCCTGCCGTGGCTGTGGCCTCAAAGGTGTAGTCGCCCACGGCGTTGATGTCGTATGATGCAGTCAGCTCCGTTGCGCCGCTCTTTGAGGCAAATGCGGTGCCGTTGGCCTTGATGGTGATGTCGGCGGCCTCGGTGAGGTTGACGCTGAAGTTGATAGTCGTGGCCTGCATAATCATCGTCGGAGCATCGGAGGTGAAGTTCATTGCCAAGCCGGGCTGATGCACCTCTACCAAGATGTCGCTACCATCGGCTGTCTTGCCTTTCTTGCTGCCTGTGGCGTTGCGAAATACCAGCGCTATGTGGGTCACTACCTCGCCATCGCTGAGCCCGAAGTACTCTTTGAGAGTGCCGATGTTCAAAGTATAAGTGTTGGCTGACACGTAGGTCAACTCATTCTTTGTGGTGTTGGCCTGAGATTGGTTAGTGGTGCTCGGCCACGGTGTCACCACATGCTTCCAGTCGGCGGTATTTGCGCTTGCGTTGGTGATAACGCCGATGTGGGCATACACCTTCTCGGTGGAGGCGAGGCCTTTGAGCTCGCCGTTGCCTTGCTCGGCATGATAGGTTAGCACAATGTCGCTGCTCGTCGTTTGCAGCGGATTGGGGCTTGTAGTCACAATCTGTGCCTTTGACACTAAGGCGCACACGCCAAGTGCCATTGCTACTAATGATAGTCGTTTGATTGCTCTAATCATGGTATTTTTAATGAGTGTATAATATTTTCTCAATTTGATTTAGCCGAGCGCTACTGCGCCGACCACATAATTTGCAAATATAATAACAATATTTATTTCCCGCAATACCACACCCACATTTCTTCTCTTTTCTCGATGGGAGGGAATTGGCGAGGCGGCAAAAAAAAGACGCAACTTAGGGATACCCGTCGTTGCGTCTGTTGGTGGCGGAGAGAGAGGGATTCGAACCCCCGGAGGTGTGACCCTCAACGGTTTTCAAGACCGCCGCAATCGACCACTCTGCCATCTCTCCTTCGATATGCTTGCACTTTGTGGTTTTGCGGTTGCAAAGTTACGCATTTTTTTTGAATTGACAAATTTTGCGCCCGGAATTTTCTGTACTTTTTTATTTTATGAGCTTTTATGAGCTTCAAACCGGTTTATTTGGGCTTTGGTTGCCATGAATTGCACTATGATGATAGCTGTCGTTTCGCGCATAATGTGTAACTTTGCACCGATATGGCTAAATCTTTGACTTTACAGCCGATAGGCCTCGGAGGCACGCGATACGGCGGCGGCGAGATAGCAGCGCTTCAGGTGCTGAAATTGCTGTGCGCCGTTATGGTGGTGCAGCTGCATGTGCCGCTGCTTGACGGAGAGGTGATGCAGCCGCTGTGTCGCGCCGCCGTGCCGGTGTTTTATATTATCTCGGGGTTTTTTCTTCTTGATAACTCCGGATTGATTGACAACGGCAAGCTGCGCCATGCGCTCTGCAAGATGCTGAAAATCACCGCAGTGGCTACGGCTGTGTATGTGGCATACACCGCGTGGGCTATGCCTTGGCGCTATTGGTCGAGCATCAACATGTTTGATTTCTTAGTGCTCGGAGCAGTGCCGTCGGGCGGCCACCTATGGTATCTATATGCCTACATTGAGGCTTTGGCGGTGCTGCTCGTGCTCACACGGCTCAAGGCTGAGCGCCTAATATGGGCCATTGCCTGCGCCGGTATCTGCTATAATCTCTGTTTCGGGCAGTATGCCTTTGTCTTCGGCATGAAGTCGTTAGCGGCCAATTACACTCGCACATTCTTCGGCATCGCCCTGCCGTGCCTCGCCATAGGTATGGCTCTGCGCCGCCGCGAGAGCCTTATCTCACCGCGAGCCATAGCGCTGATGCCCGTCGCCGCCATAGGGCTGGCGGCGCTGAGCTATGCCGAATTTTATTTGCAGAAGGCCTATGTGCCGGCCGATGAGCATTTTGGCAACACCTCGTTGGCCACGCTGCCTCTCGCCGCCGCGCTCTTCATCATAGCGCGCAACGCTATCTTACCGCGATGGCTCGGCTGCGCCGCACGCATGGGCAAGGCGCACTCCACCAACATATATCTATGGCACATCATCGTGCGCAAGATAGAGATGCGTCTCTTGCCGGCGCTACCTTACAAATATGCTTTCTTGGTGGTGTTGCCGCTGACACTGCTGATGTCGTATGCGATTAACGGGGTGACACGCCTCGGCAAGAAATGCCGAAGGCCGACCGCAGGCCGACCTTCGCAATGATGTGAAGCACGGAGCCTTTGCGCTCCGCGCCGTTGTTTGTACGTTATTTATTCACCTTAAAGCGGTCAATGCCATCGCGCAGGTAAGCCACTGACTGGTTGGCGGCGGCGATGCCGGCATTGATATTGGCCTCGGCGGTCTGGGCGCCCATTTTCTTAGGCGTGAAGAAGACGCGCCCTGCGCACTGCTCCAGCAGGACATCGGCATTGGCCGGACGGATATCGGCCACATACTTGAGGTCTGTGCGCTCAGTCAGCGCCTTGAGCAGGCCGTCTTCATCGATGACTTCCTTGCGGGCCGTATTGATGAGCACGCCGTTTTTAGGCATCGAGGCGATGAGGTCATATCCTATTGACTTGATGGTCTCGGGGGTAGCGGGAATGTGTATTGACACAAATCTGTTGTCGCGATACAGCTGTGCCACATCGTGGACCGGAGTCACGCCGGCCTCCGTCATCACGGTGTCGGGGCAGTAAGGGTCAACGGCTGACACCTCCATGCCGAAGCCGCCGGCTATGCGAGCCACATTGCGCCCCACCTGGCCGAAGGCCTGTATGCCGAGTTTCTTGCCTTTCAGCTCAAAGCCCGATGTGCCGGCATACATATTGCGGGCAGCCATCACGGCCATGCCGAATACCAGTTCGGCCACGGCGTTGGAGTTCTGACCGGGGGTATTCTCCACTACCATGCCGGCGGCAGTAGCTGCTGCAAGGTCAATATTGTCATATCCGGCGCCGGCGCGCACTATCACTTTGAGGCGGCCCTTGCCGGCCTCTATCACTTCGGCGTCAACGATGTCGCTGCGCACGATGAGCGCATCGGCCTGCGCTACGGCCTCGAGCAGCTCTTGCTTCGATGTGTATTTCTCGAGCAAGGTGAGCTGATAGCCGGCGGCGTCAGCCACTTTACGAATGCCATCAACTGCGACAGCAGCAAAAGGCTTTTCAGTAGCAACCAGTATATTCATATCTTTAGGGATTGTCTGTGTTTGTGTATATATTATTGGTTAAAAGCGATGCGCCGGAGCCGAGGCCTCCGAAGGGGGTATGGAGGCCGGCTCTGACGCATATTTATGGAGATTAGTGCTTATACTCAAAGTCGCGCATAGCCTCTACCAGCACCTGCACGCTCTCGATGGGCAGTGCATTGTACAGCGAGGCGCGGAAGCCGCCCACCGAGCGGTGGCCCTTGATGCCCACGATGCCGCGCTCAGTGCAGAAATCCACAAAGTCTTTCTCAAGCTCCTTATACTCCGGACGCAGCACAAACACCACGTTCATGCGCGAGCGATCGGCTTTGTCTTTGACCACGGCCTCAAACAGGCGGCTATTGTCGATAGCGTCGTAGAGGAGCTGAGCCTTGGCGGTGGCGCGGCGGTCAAACTCCTTCACACCGCCTTGCTCCTTGTAGTAGCGCAGGGTCTGCAGGGCTGCAAAGATGGGCAGCACCGGCGGTGTGTTAAACATTGAGCCTTTAGAGGCGTGTGTGCGATAGTCAAGCATGGTGGGGATGGCGCGCTGCACCTTGCCCAGGGCATCGTCGCGCACGATGACGAGCGTCACGCCTGCGGGAGCCAGGTTCTTTTGTGCGCCGGCATATACGGCGATATATTTCGAGAAGTCAATCTCGCGCGAGAAGATATCCGAGCTCATGTCTGCTACCAACGGACACGGCACATCGGGGTCGGTGAGGATTTCTGTGCCATAGATGGTGTTGTTAGATGTGTAGTGGAAGTAGTCGGCATCGGCGGGCACGCTGTAGCCCTTGGGGATGTATGAGTAGTTGGCATCTTCTGATGAGGCCACTACGTCAACCTCGCCGAAGAGCTTGGCCTCCTTGATAGCTTTGTGAGCCCATGTGCCGGTGTCGAGATAGGCAGCTTTCTTGACCAGCAAGTTGAAGGGTATCATGCAGAACTGGAGCGAAGCGCCTCCGCCGAGCCACAGCACGCTGAATCCTTCGGGCACATTCAGTATCTCCTTGACCAGCGCATCAGCCTCGTCCATGACGGCTTGAAACTGCTTGCTGCGGTGTGAGATTTCGAGCACCGAGAGACCGGTGTCTGCAAAATTGACGATGCCTTCGATGGTGTTCTTGATAGTGTATTCACTCAATATCGAAGGGCCTGCATAGAAATTATGCTTCTTCATAGGGGTGTGTGATGTGAGGTTGTTAGAGTATGTTTTATTATTTTATTCGTGGTGAAATTCGCGGTGCAGGGCTTCAAAGCGTGTCAGCGTCTCGGGCGAATGTTTCAGCATCGAGGCTCTTACGCGGTCAAGGCTTTTCTCCTGCATGTCGCCGCTCTTGGAGAAGAACTTGTCGGCATAGCACACCAGGCGCTCCAGCAGCGTCTCCGGCATAAGGTCGCGCTCAGGCAGCGGCAGGTGCAAGGCGCGTATGTCATCTACGCTGATGCCGGCGCCGGTGTGGCGTTCGGCCACTCTCGCCGCCCATTCGGGCGCGCCCTCAGCTCTGAGCAGCGCGGCGCCCAAGATGCCGTGGCGCAGATACGCCTCTTTGCCGTGGCAATCGATGCCCGGGGCGTCGGTCAGATATATGCCTATGTCATGGAGCATTGCTGCCGTTCTCACCTGCTCTATGTCAACAGGCAGATGCAGCTCGCGCGCTATCCCCTCGGCCTTGGCGGCCACCTGCTCGCTATGGCGCTGCAGGATCTCGCGGCAGCGACTGCCGTGAGGGTAATAGCGGTCAATGATTGCTTGATAATCTACTGATGACATGGCTTAGGCGCAGGTGTCAGAAATTACGAAATGCCGAGTGCTTAATCTATGATGGTGTTCCACCCGTAGGTGTCGGGTGCCTCGCCCAGACGTATCGCGTTGAGCCTGTTGTACAGCTCCGTGACGATGGGGCCTGGCTTACCGTCCTTTGAGATGACATATTGCACGCCGTTGTCGAGGTCATCGATGCGACCCACGGGCGAAGCCACGGCGGCGGTGCCCACGGCGGCAGCCTCAGAGCACTCAGCCAGCTCTTCCACCGGTATGTGGCGCTGCTCCACTTCCAATCCCATGTCGCGCGCTATCTGCATCAAGCTGCGGTTGGTGATTGATGGCAATATGGAGTCAGACTTGGGCGTGATGTATTTGCCGTCTTTGATGGCGATGAAGTTGGCCGGTCCGCACTCATCGAGATATAGCTTTTCTTTGGGGTCAAGATACAGCACAGCCGAGTAGCCCATCTCGTGGGCATGTTCGCCGGCGGCAAGCGACGCAGCATAGTTGCCGCCGATTTTCCATCGGCCGGTGCCGCAGGGCGCCACGCGGTCATACTTGCGTGTGATGCAATAGTTGGTGCACTTAAAGCCGCCTTTGAAGTATGGGCCTACCGGCGTCACCAGCACGATAAACGTGTATTCATCGGCCGGCTTAACGCCCACTCGAGCCGTGACGCCAATCTCCAGAGGACGGATATACAGTGATGCGCCGCTGCCATACGGCGGCACAAAGCGCTCATTGAGCTTGACGGCGCGGATACACATCTCTCTGAAGATATGCTCGGGCACCGGCTCCATCAAAATGCCTTCAGCTGACTGGCGCATGCGCTCGGCGTTGGCCTCAAGACGGAAGATGCGTATCTTGCCATCTACACCTCTGAAGGCCTTCAAGCCCTCAAAGGCCTCCTGCCCATAGTGCAATGCCGTGGCGGCAATATGGATGTCAATTGTCGTGGAGGTGCTTACTTCTATCTCGCCCCACTTGCCATCGCGATAGGTGCATCGCAAGTTGCAATCTGTTGGAACATAGCCGAACGGTAGCGTTTTCCAATCAATGTCTGCGTTATTCATTTCTATATCTTTAAGTGAATATGTTTGTTATGCGAGCCGTGCGCTGTGGCTCTCTTCTTCGGCAAAGATACAATATTTACTTGACTTTCAAAAATAAAAACGCATAAATAACGCCCTTATCCGACATTTTTCAAGCGCCATAGCTCACGCAGCCCGCC
>JAEDNZ010000001.1 GCA_016302215.1 Muribaculaceae bacterium | reverse complement strand
GTCAAACGTGCACAAAACTGATTTTTTGAAAACGAATTACACTATGGCAACAACTGATAATGACCTTATAACCTGCTTGAGCTCCATCCGCATCAATGACTACAAGCTGCTGACGGAGAGGGCCCGCAAGTTTTATACGGCCAAGTGCAACGAATTGCTCAAGGCCGGGGAGCTCCGCCGGTCCTGGTTGCAGAGTCTGCTGATCTGGGCCGACAACTATGACCGCTACTGGACGCTCCGCGATGAGGTAGACGTAGAGGGCTACACATTTACGGTGCTCGACAAGAACCATAACACCGTCATCAAGGCCAATCCCAAGGTGAGGATGATGCAGGACGCCCAGAAGGTAGCGCAATCCATTTTGGCCGATTTCGGCGGCACGACCTACAAGTCCCGTAAGCTCGGCAAGGAGCCCGCTCCCCCGACCAGCCCATTGGATGACTTTTTTGCTGAGGATTGATTATGACAACAGACGAGGCAATCAGAGCAGTAGAGATGTACTGCGCGTGCATCCTGAGTGGGCGCCTGCCCGCATGCGTGTACGTGCGCAAGGCGGTCGAGCGCTACAGGGCGGACCTGGAGAGGGACGATCTGTATATGGATTGGCAGACCTTCGGCAGGCTTGTCAAGTTCGCACAGCAGTTCCGGCATTTCAAGGGGCCACTCGCCGGGCGCTATTTCGAGCCTGAGCCATGGCAGCTTTTTGTGATGGCCAACATAATCGGGCTCAAGCGCAAGGACACAGGTCTTCGCAAATACAGGCTGAGTGACATCTATCTGCCGCGAAAAAACGGCAAGACCTACTTGGCCGCTATCTTCGCTGCCTGGTTTTGTCTGATGGATGGTGAGGCCGGTCCCGAAGTGTACACGGCCGCGCTGGACAAAGACCAGGCTAAAATCTGCTACGAGGCCGTTGTAGAGATCATACGCAACAGCATTTTTGCGGAGTGCGTCAAGATATATAATAGCCGCGACAAAATGCAGAGTCTGCGCAACAGCGGCGTGCTCAAACCGCTTAGCAGGGACACTCGCAACAAGGACGGTCTGAATGTGCACGCAGCGATTTGTGACGAAAGGCACGCATGGCCTACGACCGAGATGCTGGATGTGATTAAAACCGGTATGGGTGCACGCACGCAGCCGCACGTCATGAGCATCAGCACGGCTGGAGTGGATGTCTCCTATCCGTATTACCGTGACATCGAAGACTACAAGGCGGAGCTGCTTGGCGCCAAGCCACTGGAGGATGACCACTTTTTCCTCCTCTACACCCTCGACGAGGGGGACGACTGGGAGAGCGAGGAGTCGTGGCGTAAGGCGAACCCCAACTACGGTGTTAGCCTGTCAGCTGACTACATGCGCAGGACCTATGAGGAGGCCAAGATCAGAGGGGGCAGCTATGCTGTGACCTTCCAGGTCAAGGACCTTAACCTCTGGACCGATGCGCCGAAGGTCTGGATCAGCGATGAGGATGTCGCCGCATGTAACTACCCGATGGACGAGAACCAGCTCAAGGGCGCGGACTGCTATGTCGGCATTGACCTCGCCAGCAAGGTCGACATCTGTGCGGTCGCCTATTTTTTCCCACGTTTGGGTAATTATGTCAAGATGCGGATGTTTGTACCCCAGGCCAAGCTCAGCAGCAATGAGGACCGTGTCGACTACCGCAAGTGGGAGGAGGACGGATGGCTCACGGTGTGCGGTGACAGAGTCCTGGATGAGGACCTGTTCATGAGCCTGCTGCTTGATGATTTTAGATCCTACAATGTCAAATACATTGCCTACGACCCGTGGGGCATGTATGACCTCAAGACCAGATTTGGCCGGTACGAGGACAAGCTCCTTGAGTACAGGCAGGACATCAGGCACATGAGTGTGCCTACCAAGCGCTTGGAGAGCGAAGTGCTGCGGCACAACATCAATTTTGGAGGCAACCCGATTATGCGCTGGATGATGCGCAACGTCGTGGTGTATGTCGATCCTAACGCCAACATCAAGCTGGACAAGTCGCGCAGCCGCGAGAAGATAGACGGCGTCGTGGCCCTCGTGGATGCCATCGGGGCCTGGCTCAATGACGGCGATAGCGACCGTGAGATTTATGGTGATTATGACCTTCGCACAATTTGAGTGATTTTGTTAGAGATTTTATAGAAATACTGCAATTTAATTGCATAAATACCAATAGTTTAATATAAATTGATTAAATTAGTCTCGTGGCTAAAAAGACTCATACAAGAGAGCAGCAGGCAGGCAGACCCGGTCTGCTGGCCAGATTGCGCGCACTGGTTGTGGCACCCAAGTCAGAGGTGGCCGTAAATGCAAGCAAGGTGTACGGCTCGTTGGACTATGGAGTGGATGTTGACAACTACACCGCGCTCAAGCTCAATGCCTATTACGCCGGCGTCAAGCTGCTCGCGGACAACATAGCCTCATTGCCTAAGGGGCTCTATACCAGAGGGCGTGATGGCAAGCAGCCTCTGCCGGCTAATCACCATATCAACTGGCTGCTGCACCATCCCAACGATTACACCAATAGCTTTGACTTTTGGCACATCATTGTGACACACATGGTCGATTGGGGCAAGTCAGTCGCCTGGATCCAGCGCGATGCAGCGGGGCGCCCGATCGCCCTGCATCAGGCAGCACCCGGCAGTGCGATGGCAACCTACGTCAAGGGCCGCCGCTATTGGCAGATAATGCTTGCCAACCAGAGCGTGCCCGACAGGCCCACCACCCCTGTAAGTGACGACGACATCCTCTGCTTTACACTCATGAGCGTGGACGGCATCGAGGGCATCAACCCGGTTGTCTACGGCGCGGGAGCGCTCAACAAGGCAATGGCCCAGGAGGCCTTCGCCGCTGACTTTTACAGGCGAGGGGGCAATATCAGGGCGGTCATGGAGACAGACGGCTCGATGGGTGACGAGAGGTACAATAAGTTCGTCGAGCACTTTAACTATAGTTCGCGCAACTTCGAGACCCCGCTCCTTGAGTATGGTGTCAAGTATAAGCAGCTTGACTCCAATCCGGCTGTCGCGGCCCTCATCCCGTCAGAGACCCTGAGCGTGCAGGACATCTGCAGACTGCTATGCATACCTCCGCACATGCTTGCGGATCTCTCACATGCCACCTTTAGCAACATCGAGCACCAGGACATCCAGTTTGTCAAGTACACCCTGCGCCCTCTCTGCAAGAGGCTCGAGAGTGAGATTGAGCGCAAGCTGCTTGGCTCTGGCGAGGTGCACGCTGACTTTAACCTGCAAGGCCTGCTGAGGGGCGACACCGCCTCACGCAGCGCCTACTATCACAACGCCATCCTGGACGGCTACCTCTCACGCAACGAGGTGCGTGAGCTGGAGGGCTACCCGAGAGTGGATGGGCTTGACGACTACCTTTATCCGGCCAACATGGCCGTCGTAGGCCAGACGCCGGATACCAAAACAGACGAAGATAATGCCTAACAACATCTACACAAGAGCGCGTCAGATCAGAGCCGAGGCTCCTCAGGGAGTGGACCGGCGGATGACGTTTGTCGCATCTGACGAGACGCGAGACTCCTACGGCACAGTGCTCCCAGTCTCCGAGTGGAACCTGGACCGCTATAACAACAACGGCATCGTGGGCTACGCACACAACCTTTACGGCTCCTACGACGCCGACCCGGATTATGTAATCGGCAGGGGCCACGCGCACATCGAGGGCACCGAGTTGCTCATCGACATCGAGTTTGAGCCGGAGGGCACCAACGAGATTGCCGACAAGGTGTGGCGCAAGCTGCAGTTCGGCAGCCTCAACGGTGTATCCGTGGGTTTCAGCGCCCAGGGCGCCCACTGGGGCGAGGGTGAGGAGGCCGAGGGCGGCTCCAAACCGACTCTCTACTACACGGGTCTCGAGTTGCTCGAGGTATCCGTGGTTACAATCCCGGCCAACTCCAACGCAGTGCGCCGCTCCATCTCTGAGGAGATGACCGACATCCGTGAGACCATCGAGCGCGTCGTGGCTGATGCACTGCAGCCGGACGCTGCCAGCTCTGAAACGGAGCTGGAGCGCATGAGGACAGAGACTATTGCAAGGACCGCCTTGCTTAACCTATAACACACTTTCCGATATGAGAAAAATCGCAGAAATCCGCGCTGATCTCAGCGCAGCAAATGAGGCCCTCCGCAGCGCAGAGGGCGAGCAGGCCGTCCGCGAAGCCATCGACAAGGTCAACGGACTTATCCGTGAACTTGAGGCCGCAGAGGCCGCAGAGGCCGCAGAGCGCGCGCTTGCAGAGCGCCAGCTCAGGAGCGACGAGCAGACCGCCGGACGCAGGTTCAGCCTACTCCGCATGCTCAACGACATCACTGACGGACGCCAGCTGTCAGGGCTTGAGGCAGATGTAGCCCAGATGGGTGCTGATGAGTACCGCAGGCTTGGACTCTCCGGCAGCGGCGTACAGGTACCGCTCGCCGCACTCCGTGCCGCTAGCGGTCAGAACGTTACAACTCCTGCAGACGGCGGCAACCTGGCAGAGACCATGGCAAGCCGCTATGTGCAGTCGCTCCGTGACAACCTGCCAATCGCAAGACTCGGAGCCAACATCCTCACCGACCTGGTTGGCACACTGCCGGTCATCACCTCACAGGACATCACCGCCGGTTGGGGCGCCGAGGGTGCCGAGGCACCTACCTCCAAGGCTAGCTACGCCAAGGCTGTAATGTCGCCGAAGCGTAACTTTGCTAACGTGTCAACTACCAGGGACCTCCTCCGTCAGACCTCGTTTGACGTCGAGGCAGACCTCATCGACAAGATAAACTACGCGCACGCGCGCATCATCGAGGACGCAACCATCAACGGCGCAGGCGGCAACGCTCCGACCGGTATCCTCAAGACCGCCGGCATCGGCTCCGTAGCCATGGGCACCAACGGCGCAGCCATCAGCTGGGCCAAGGTCATAGAGCTGGAGTCTGTTGTTGCTAGCCTCAACGCTCTCAAGGGACGCCTGGGCTACCTCACCAACGCCAAGGTCATCGGAGCGCTCAAGACCACCGTCTGCGGCAGCAATACAAGCCGCTTTATCCTCGACGCCCTCGTGTCCAACATGGTCAACGGCTACGGCATCGAGATGACCAACCTCGTACCGGCAAACCTTACCAAGGGCACCGCAGCTGACAAGTGCAGCGCGCTCATCTTTGGTAACTGGGCTGACCTCTACGTAGGACATTGGGGCGGTATCGACCTCATCGTTGACCCGTACACCGGCAAGCGCAAGGGCGAGATCGAGATCTGCATCAACTGCTACAACGACGTCCTCGTTGCTGAGCCTAAGAGCTTCGCAGCCATCCAGGACATCCTCGCCTAATACCTGACAGACGATGCAGAGACGCGACATTGACATCTACCGGCTGCAGCCAACGCTGCAGGACCTTAAGGATCATCTGCGCATAACGGATGACAGCCATGACCGCATGTTGATGATCTACCTATCCAGCGCTGTGCTGCAGGCGGAGCATGTCATCAGTCGCAATCTCGCGCCGTCTATATGTCAGATAGAGACGGACTACACTTCCCTCGTTACTCTCCCATATATGGACGAGTCCTCCAGCCTCACGGATCTGGAGGTGCTCGTCGACGGGGAGAGGCGAACCTGGACACTCACTGGCAGTGATGTGCACATCGATGGCCCTGAGGGGCAGAAGATGAGCATCAGCTACCACCTCGATGTGGCCTATGTCGAGGCGGACATCCAGCAGGCCATCCTGCTGATGGCAGCTCAGCACTTTAGCAATCCGCTTGATAGGGCTCAGACCCTGCCTACGGCCTCTGAAAATCTCCTGGCACCTTACAGGCAATGGAAAACAAGATAAACATAGGCGAAATGGACACGCTGGTGACCGTGCAGGAGTGCGTGATCACCACCGGCTCTGTAGCGCAGAAGCGCTACGAGCTGCGTGACCACTCTCGTGTGTGGGCCAAGCTGGAGCGCAATGTCGATGAGTCAGTCCAGTACGGCAATCTTGACCAGGGCGAGACCGTCAGAGCGACGATATACAAGATTGCCGCTCTTACAACCCGCTGGCGCATCGTCATAGGAGACGAGTCCTATGCCATAACAGGCATCGACCCTATCAGCCGCTACAGCCCGCTCTGTGTGTTAACCCTTAGACGCATCTGACATGGCCTCCTACGTTGTAGAGAATTATGATGAGATGATGCGTGAGTTCGATGGACTCTACGATGCTGGGCTCAAGGCATCCAAACGCTGCATGCAAGCGGGTGCGAGAGCTGTGGGCAAGCAGATACGTGCTGCTGCCCCGTCAGCTTTCCGTCGCGCCATTGGTGCCAGCATCAAGCGCAATAAGGAGGGCGTTTATACCGCCTATGTTGGGTATCGCAACAAGGAGGGGCTGCCGTCAGGCAAGTCCGTGCCTGTGTGGTTCAAGGCCTATTGGCTTAATTACGGAACACTTGAGCACAGAGACCCGGAGCACCACTTTGCTTATAAGGTCAAGAATCTGAGAGGCAAGGCCGGTGTTGACCGACGTGGGGGCATCAGACCCCGTAATTTTTTTGAGGCGGGATTGAACAATTGGGATAAAGTGTTCGCTTCGGCATTCGAGGCACAGTTGAATAAGGAGATGCAGCAGCTATGACAGAGACAATCGGAGAGAGGCTGACTAAGGCAATGACCACCGTCCTGGGAGACGTTAAGCTATATTATTGCGAGGCTGAGAGCGATTGCCTTCCCTTTGTCGTATATGACTATACGGCGACTCCCCGATATAGCAAGGACGGCATATATGCCTACGACGGAGCTGCTCAGATCATCGCCGTTGCCGACACTTATGATGAGATGCACGAGCTCGCAAGGGCGGTGCAGGCTGCGGTCCTGGGGCTCAACGGCTCCGATGGGCTTACTGTACGGCTGACGTCAATAGCGGACCAATGCCAGGAGGGAATATGGCGTAATGACTTATATATTAACATTTTACAAAAACAATAGCAATTATGCAGGGATTCAATGTAAGACTCAAGGTCAACAGCAAGGCAATCGTTGCTGTGACGCAGGATGAGCTTAATATCGATGCACAGACTAAGGAGTCCTATACCAAGGACGACAAGGGCGTTAAAAAGACCAAGGTCACCGGGCACGATATAACCTTTAGCGTCTCGGCGCTCTACGAGGAGGCTGGCAGCGGCGAACTCGATGCGATGGATCGTGATGACATCATTGCTCTCGCTCTCAAGGAGGGCGATAATGCAGCCGTGCCTTTTGAGTACGGGCCAAGCACCGGCACCATATACAAGGGCAACGCGATCATCACCGGCTACAAGGAGACCACTCCGGCAGATCCGACGAGCGATAGCACCATCAGTCTGACGCTCAAGGTTGACGGAGCGATGACACCTAAGTCCAGCTAGTTATGGACCAGCTGACGTATAAGGGGCAAATATATAGCGTAGAGTGCAATTTCAATGCGCTCTGCGCTTGCGCTGATATGCTGGGAGCCAGGGACTTTGCCTATCTGTCAGACATGACTCTCGGCAGATGGCTGCAGCTGATGACCTGCTGCATCAACGAGGGCGAGCGCCTGTCAGGCCGACCTCACGATCATAAGCCCGAGGAGTTCGGTACGGGCTTGGCAGAGAGCGCCGGTCTCGTGTCCGAGTTTATATCTATATACAATCGGCAGATGGGTGCGAGCGAGGCGCCCTCGGAAAAAAAAAGCGAGTGACGGGCCACTGCCTACAATCCGCCAGATGAGAGGCTGGGGTATCGCCCTGCTGCATCTCTCTCCTGATGACCTGGGGCGTCTGAGACTCCCCGACTACTGGGCAGCGATGGACGCGTATAGTGAGCAGGTGCAGGCTGACAGGCAACACCAGGGCGACCTCATCAGATGCGCGACAATGATGATGATTAACCTGCAACTCAAACCCAAAGACCGCTTTAAGCGCGTGCAGGACTTCTGGCCAATGCCTTGGGACCCACCGAGCGAGGACCCCGGCAAAGCAATCAGGGACATGAGCGACGCGGAGAGGCAGTCAATGTACAACGATTTTTTGAAACGACTGGATGGCTAAGGAGCGTAATCTTCAATTGGGCATCGTAGCGGATGCCTCCGGGCTTAAAAAGGGGCTCGACGATAGTAAGGCAGCCGTGCGTGATTTCCAACGCGCGGGCAGCAATGCGCTCGATGCGTTGGATAATGCTCTGGGTGGCGCCATCAGCAAGGCTAAATCAATAGGCAGCGCGATGCGTGGTGCCGCCATAGAGATGGGCAAGCTCGGCAACGCCGGTAAGGCAGCCGGCAGTCTGATGAGCGGGGCAATGGCGACGGCTACGACAGCCATTGCGGGTCTCGGCATCGGCGCCGCTATCGCCAGTTTCAAGGTGCTCAGCGCCGAGGCTGAAAACTTCAAGACTACAGTGCGTGGCGCCAACATAGAGCTCGCCACCGCTGCCTATGTGAGCACATACAAGCAGGTGCTGCATGATGCCAATGCCAGCCTCGGCGAGGGAGCTGCCAAGGCTGAGTCTGCCTGGAAAAAATTTATCGGGACTCTAGGAGCCCAAATAAAGCAGACGTTTATAAGCGGAGCCGCGTTTGCAGGCGAGCTCACACCAACCCAGAGTGCGGAGGTCGTAGGCGGCTTGTTGGACACGACGCAGAAGGCGGCCGATGCAGCCGCTCAGGCTGAGCAGCACACCAACAACATATATAACGCACAGCGTGAACTTGCCAAGCTGCAGGTTGTTATAGCTAACAACGACTCCAAGATAGCGGACCTTCGGTACAAGGCCAATCTCGAGACCTACACAGCCGCTGAGCGAGCGAGCTTTTTAGCTGAGGCGCAGCAGCTAATCAATGACAAGTACGATCAGCAGATTGAACTGCAGAAGGTCATTGTTGATAATCAGCAGGCACTGTCGGACCTTGCAACTAATGACCTGGCCGCCGAAGATGCGCTCATCAACGCTAAGGTCGCTCTGGCACAGATGGACCGCTCCCGCAATAACGAGCTGCGAGAACTGACCGAGAAGCAGAGAACTCTCAACAAGTTAGTTACAGCAGAGCGGGATGAGAGAGAGCGCGTTGCTGCACTGAGGTCGCTGATGGCGGCCAATCCGCTTCCGGCAATAGCCACGAGTCCGTTGCTACAGCCGCTCGAATATATGCAGCCTGAGGAGCCTGCGGCTGACCTGCTGCCGGCGATAGCCGCAAACCCAACGCTGCAGCCGCTAGAATATATACAGCCCGACGGGCTAGAGGTAGACCTTGAGGTGCACCCTCGTGTAGAGCCGTCAGAGGTGCAGAGCTTTATCGGCTCGCTTAAGAGCGAGGTTGTTAATGGCGTCAGCGGCACTCCGGTCACTATCGACGTCGCCACCGATGCGTCCAACCTGGCAGATGCCCGCGCGGTGATCCTAAGCCAGTTGACGGCTCCGGAGGTAGGCCTTGCGGTACACCCTCAGGTGGAGCCGACAGAGATGCAGAGCTTTATTAGCTCGCTCAAGGACGGCATCGTTACCGGCGTTAACGGCACGACCGTCACAATCGGCATTGCTGCCGATATGTCTGATTTTATCGACGTGAGCGGAGCGCTTAACAGTCAGCTGACGGAGCTCGGCGTCAATACCTCGGAGATTATAGGAGGACTCATCGGAGACCTCGCAACGGGTGGCGACGCCTGGAGCAACTTTTCATCCGGCGCGGTCAGCGCCTTTGCAGACCTCGCCATAAGTGTCGGCAAGATGGCGATACAGACCGGCGTTGCAACGCTCGGCATCAAGGCCGCGCTCGAGAGCCTTAACCCATACGTAGCGATTGCAGCCGGTGCCGCTCTCGTGGCGCTCGGGTCCGCTCTTAAGACAGGTATGAGTAACGCAGCGTCTGGCAACTACAGCGCGAGCACCAACGTGGCGTCTGCAAGCAGTTACAGCAGCGGCAGCAGCATCGGGTCCGATACGTACGGGCGTGAGATGACAGTCAAGGTGACGGGGCGGCTGGAGGCTACAGGCAGCACACTGGCAGCAGTGCTTGACAACGAGGCGCAACGATATAACAGGACGACGTAATGGACGGCTATAGGTTCAGATTTGCCTCCCAAGCCGGGAGCGACTACACGATATATCTCCGACCGATGACAGGCTGGAGCGGTCAGTATAAGATCCGCGCGATGGGTGCGAGTCCTGTGCTCCGCCGTGAGCGTAACGGGGCCATCCTCGGGTCATCGCTCACGCTGCGCATGGAGTGCGTTGAGGACGGCGAGTATGTTGCGATGTACACTAGCAGCCCATACGAGTGGCTTGCGGAGGTGTACCTTAACGACGTGCTGCAGGTCTGGCGTGGCTACGTCTCGCCTGAGTTGTACAGTGCCCCCGATATGGCGCCGCCATACGATGTGGAGGTGATCGCCACGGACGGCCTCGGTGAGCTCAAGCGCACTGACTATACGCAGGACGGACCGATGACCCTGCATGATATACTCAAGGCGCTCCTGCGTACAGCCCAGCAGGATGATCTGCCGATAATGTGGCGGCTCAACTATAGCAGCGACGGTTGCAATGGCAGCAACTACTTGACGTCTGTGAGCCTGGACCTTACGAGCCAGAGCGGGCGCAGCTGCTACGAGATGCTGAGCGATCTGCTTGCATCGATGCACGCCATGATAATGTACGACCAGGGCGCGTGGGTAGTCGTCAACGAGTGTGACCTGCCAACTGACGGCTCCGCTCTGATACTGCACGACGGGGACACCGGCAACGATGTGTCTCTGCCTGTGCAGGCGCTGGGCGGAGCGTGGTGGCCGGTCGGCAAGTTGTCCGACAAGGTCGTACCCGCCAAGCGCGAGGTGACACTTGCCACGACTGCCGTCACGCGCGAGCTGATGCCGGACCCGACACTCACCGCCCAGGGTGGAGCAGGACAGATGGAGGACGGTGTCCTCCTTGGTGGTAGCGGCAACCGCAATATCAAGCAGGAGGTGTATGTCGGCAACGTATACGCCAAGGGCACCAAGCTGCAGCTTGAGATAGAGGCCACGGGCGACGGCAGCCTCGTCGTTGATATAACGGGCAAGACCACTAACACCACTGCAGGACCGCACGGAGGCCCGTGGACTGTCGGCTCGGTGGTGCTGCAGGACGGCGTCCCTGTGATGACCGTCGGCGAAGGTGGCAGTTGGATAAGCGGTGAGCCCGTGCTCACCGAGGTCAAGGCGATAACGCCCGACCGCGACAAGCTCGAGATGAGCCTTGTGCTCCCGGACAACGAGGTGCACATATATGCGGAGGACGACGGCTACGGAGGCATTGTGTACAGTCTCGGAGCGATGCACGACATCGAGATATACTTGGACACCATCACCGTGCAGGTGAGACCGCAATCAGGCACCAGCAAGGTGACCCGTATGTCGCTACGCGAGGTGCCGAGTTATAGCGGCACGGAGACCACCGTCAAGCTGGGCAATGGCGCACGCGATGCCGGTGAGAGCGTGGAGATGCTTGCGAGCAGCGACATCGACGGAGTTGACGCCGGCACGTTGGCACTCCTGCGTGAGGGCGTGATGATGCGCGGCGGCAAGGCACTCCGTAAGTGGGGAGGCTCATACGACTACGTGGCATATATGGGTGTTATGTACGCGAGGAGCAACGCGCTACCTGCAGTTGACAAGACAGGCATACTCAACGTGCCGAGCGGCACGAGCAGCATCCCTCTGCTGTGGCGGCAGTCCGGCGTCGTATATATGCTGCGGCGCTATGACTGGTCTCTCATCGCGGACGAGCTCACCATCAATGAGATGGTGTCACTGCCTGTCGCAGACATCACGGTTGAGAGCATCACTTCACGATACACAGCTACGAGCTCGGGTAGCAGTAGTGGTTCAGGGTCATCGTCCGGTGGCTCGTCTGGCGGGGTCCCCGGCGGGCTTAAAAGCGTCGGGCTCATAATGCCAGACCCGTTTGCAGTGAGTGGATCCCCTCTCACGGCGGACGGAAACATAAAGGTTGCGTTGTTGGATGGCTACACTATCCCGAAGGCAGCTCAGATGTCAGATGCCCTCAAGCTTAACAATGAGCTGATGAGTGGTTGGTTGTTGGCCGCGCCGCCTCGTGTGTGCATTATACATCCGCATAAAGGTGTCACTGCTGACTATAGAATTGAGATAACACACCCTCTGCAGCATCTGCGTGACGACGCTGAGATAGTGCTGATGGTGTATAGCCGCAACGATAGCAGGCGTGTAACGAGGCAGGGTCAAGGGGAGGTGTACTATAAAGAGCGCAAGAAGTGGAGTGTAGCCAACGGGCGCCTGTCTAACGAGCTTCCGGGGGGTCTGCAGCCACTTGTGTCATCAGCTGACTACATGTATATTAATAGCCTAAGCACATTCATCGCACAGCGTTTTACAGTCATTGATGGGTACAGCGACACCCAGATGATGAGTGTTACCCTTGACACCTGGAGGACGTCGGCTGCCAATATAGGATGGGGCTCGCAGTACAAGGTAGCTGGTAAGCATTCCAAGCTCTTCGGGTGGGCCCTGCGTGTGCCTAATCCGGCATTTACTGCTTTGGTTGATAGCGGCAAGGAGCTGGTACCTACAACGCAGGCTATACATGGGGTACCCCGATATTTTTACACGGCCGTAACACCTATGCGCGTGCGCATCAACGACAGACGAGACCAAGGTAACGGCTATAACTATGTGCTGGGCTATGATGTAGGGCAATAAAAATGAGCGCCTCCACTGGATAGCGCTCATTGGCTAACCTGCCCATTGGCTGGTCGGACGATAGCCCCCTCCCTGTGGCCTGGTTGCTCACAACAAAGATAACACATAATGGTGGTAAACACAAGGTAGCATTAAAAAAAAAATCATCATATGTACAAAAAGAGGATAGGTAATGACATCAGGGTGCTAGCTCTGATAAGGCAAAGGATAGAGGGAGTGCTGTCCCCGTTCGATATGCGGGGCAGGGACATCTCTGTTAGTCTTGTCAACCCGAGAGGAATCGAAACGAAGATAACGGAGTTTGAGGTAACGGGAGACGACGGAAGTATCCTTGCGTTTTCCTTCTACGGAAAAGACCAGAAGGTAATTGGCGTTTACACCATCGTTGTAAGGGAGAATGACAAAGAGGTGGGAATGAGAACCGTTGACAAGGATGCTTGCTTTGAACTTGTCAAGCACTCTTATCAGGAAAACATAGAGAACGACGGAGTAATCACTATCGAAGCCCTTGAGATAGCGATGGATATGGCTATCGGAACGAAAGGTGACAAAGGCGACAAGATGACCTATGCTGACCTCACAGAGGCTGACAAGGCTGACCTGTACGAGGGCGGTGCATCGCTCATCAGACCGCTGCTTGACGGGAAGCAGGATACAATCTCCGACCTTGATGCCATAAGGCAAGGTGCGGAGAAAGGAAGTACCGCATTGCAGTCATACACGGAGAGCGACCCTATCTATGCGGCTGATAAGCCGAACCTTGCACTCAAGAGCGAGCTTAACGAAAAGGTTGACAAAGAGGAAGGCAAAGGTCTTTCTTCCAATGACTATACCGATGCAGAGAAGGCTAAACTTGCAGGGCTTGAGAACTACGACGACACACAGATAAAGGCTCTCATTGACGGAAAGCAAGACACTATCACAGACCTTGACACTATCCGCAGCGGTGCAGCCAAGGGTGCAACGGCATTACAAAGCGAGAGCGACCCCGTGTACTTGGCAGACAAGCCAAATATAGCACTAAAGACGGAGATACCCGATGTATCGAAAAAAGCAGACAAGGCAACGACCCTTGCAGGCTACGGCATTGGAGACGCCTACACAAAGAGCGAGGTAGATGCTGCCATAGCATCAGCAATAACGACAACCCTTAACACGGAGGTATAGCTATGAGTAAGACCAATAATCTGAAAGAGTACCTCACAGACCTTGCAGATGCCATAAGAGGCAAGCAAGGCAGTGACGAGAAGATTAATCCACAAGACTTCCGCACCTGTGTAGAGGCGTTGCATAACGACCTTGAAGCAGAACAATACGGGCAAATTTTCACGCCCGTTGCTACTCCCGTATATACGGCTGACGGAGGCACGGCATATATTGCTGACAACCCAAATCTCGGCTTTGTGACGGAAGAGACAGAGGAGACGGTGCTGCACGACACCGACCTCGGTGTGGTAACAAGGAAGACTGACCTGAAAGGAGAACCTCGCATCTTCAAGCGGTGGTCGCTCAAGGAGATGAACGAGAGGTGGAAAAGAAACGGGTACAAGAGGACTGTAGCCGATGGTGGCACTTATGACCTATCCGAGCCGATAGGATTAGCTGTAAGATGCAACGGAATGGGCTGGAAGTTGCTCGGATGGGCTTACTTCAAAGATGACTCCGTGACAGACCCGCAAAGGTATTACGACATTACGGGGAACACGGCGGTTGACCACGCCAATAACTTACGCCACTCACATTGGTTTAATGGTGGCTCGCCATTTTATAACTCCGTAGCGTCGGGAGCGGATGCAGAGGCTGAAATCGTTGCCAATACAGACGCAAACGGAGTAACAGGCAAGATGCTCTCGAATGAGTGGTCAGTTGTGACGGTGGACGACACGCACTTGGCTTTTGTGAGTGCGAATACAGGAGCATCGTTTACCTTCGAGAAAGTAACGGGCGCTGTCGCAGCCAATTGTGGCACGGAAGACGAAGATGCAAGAACTGACTATCTTTGGCAGTTCAGCGAGTGGTACAGACACTCCTATGCTATATACTCCGGGCTTACTACGGAAAACCTTGCGGATAACGGGCAGGTAAAGACGCTGATACTTAACGCAAACGGAGAGACAGCCGCTGTTGGAGAAGATATGTATTTCTGGCTCACTGATGGCACTAACAAGATAAACACAGGGCTGCTTGCGAAGTATAACATCAACGCACAGCACGGAACATCTGGAGGCAGCGGTTACTTACCTCTCCGTGCAAGCGTGAGGGACTATATATACAATCAGCAGATAGCGAAGGGTGTCAATATGGATGACACGGGAGTCAACTCTACGACTCGCCCGATACTTACACCGGGGGCGAAAGGCTCGGAGGCAATCCTTGCTGGGGATAAGTGGATGATTGCAACTCCGACCATCACGAGGGCGAGTGCATCGACGATTCTTGACTATAACATCCCTGACTGCCCTGCAATTGCTTGGGCAAAAAATGTGGTGGGGTTGGCTCTGTGTAATGACTTGCTTGGCTCTTCATACTACTACAATAGAGCCACAACGACGAGCAGTCCGAGATGTACCAATCTGTACACGGCACTTGCTACCTATCTCGCATCCTATGAAGGCTGGTACAGTCCGACATTAGGCGTGAGACATAGAATTGTTTATGTTACTGGCGGATACGGCTCCTCGGTACTGTGGTGTGCAGTTCGTTACAGCGCTGCGTATGCGTGGGTGTGCTACGCCAGCAATGGTAGTGTGTCGTACGGCGCCACTTGCAATCGCTATCGGTGCGTTCCGTCCTCCGCCTTATGATTTATCGTAGGCGTGCGGTAGCGCGCCATAGACACAGAATATAGGAAACACAAGGAATAGACAGATGAATAATAGAACACGGGCTGCATTGAAAACACCTGTAATAGGCAGGGTGGTAACGCTCAACAATTATATGATAACTCACGGGAAGCGTGCTTATAAGATAGTACAGCATAACTATATAGACACGATACTCAAAGAGGGAGCGTTGCTATTCAAGCACTGTTACAGGCATCTTCAAGGGCTTGACTATCGGAAGAGGATAATCGAGTCCGCCTATGACATACAGGCACAGGCTTATTTTATAGCCGCCCTTGGAGGCTGGCCTCCGAAAGTGGCTGCTGTAATAGATGAGTCTTGTGAAAATGTCATATCTCAAGTAAGTAAGATGAGCCAGAATCAACAAGCCTAAAAATGACGAAGTTGAGTGAGCGAGAAGATATTAAGGGTCTCCGCCCTTGTGAAGAGCAAGGTATTTCGACAGCGGAGAAAGGACTGTGGTGTGCAGTTCGTAACAATGCTACGAATGCGTGGGTGTGCAACGCCAACAATGGTAATGTAACGAACAACAACACTTACAATCGCTATCGGTGCGTTCCGTCCTCCGAATTACTATCTTCTTTCGCTGCTCGTGTTCTTGAAGCGGAAGCCACTTGCTATGCAAATAAGCATCAGAGCAAAGGAGCGGCAACTCTCCACTATCATCTGTCTTCCCTTGTGTCTTTGATAAGCCAATTGAAAGATGGCACTTGGCAACCAAGCAGAAGCATCTTGTTTGCGGTATCGAGGCCTTGCTATCGTGAAATATACTGCTCTCCGTGCATTGACAGGGTAGTGCATCATCTTGTTGCTCCGCTGCTGGTAGAGGTGGCGGAGTACGCACACACTAAAGGCGGAAATGTATCGCACGGAAATCGGAAAGGGTACTCCGTGCAGACCGCTGCGGAACAGATAAGAGATAACATATATAAAGCGTCCTGTGGTTATAGCCAACCTTGCTATGTGATGACCTATGACATAAGCGGCTTCTTTATGAGCATTGACCGCGACAAGGCGTTCCAGCTATTCATCAAGTATTACGATGAGATGCCGAAGGAATACGGTAGAGATGATGCCTTTTCGATAGAGATGATAAGAAGGATCTTATATGACGAGCCAACATTGAACGCTGAAATACGAGGCTCGCAGCACCTTCTTGACCTTGTTCCCGTAAATAAGAGGCTTCGTGCAGGGAAAGGGCTGCCTATTGGTAAGTACCTCTCGCAACTGATGGCTTGTTTATTCCTTGCGGATGTAAACGAGGCACTCGCAGGTATAGATGGCTTATATCATACGCAGTTCGTGGACGATGCTTGCAATGTTGCAAGCGACCTGCAAACGCTTTGGAAAGGCTATCGCACGGCCAAGTCGATGTACGAGAGCAAGGGTTTGACGATACACCCGAAGAAACTCTACATCCAGCCAGCCGATAGAGGTGTTGCGTTCTGCGGAAGAGTTATAAAAATGCAGAGGATTTATATCAGCAACAGGACTCACGGCTATTGCATTGATGTGGTCAGAGAGGCATTGCGGCATCCCTGCCTGAATAACGCACGAGAGCTCTGTAAGTCGCTTAACTCGTATTTCGGGCTATTCTCGCATTGTGCTGCGTATAACATACAAAGGGCAATCGCTGATAAGGTGCTGAATGCGTACAGCGAATGGCTCTATGTTGTGTATAAACCTAATCATATAGTATTCAAACTCAAAAAGATATACACTACGGTATATCAATCAATTACAGACTTTAATAACTTAATAAACTACTACGAATATGAAACTTGCAAAGATGAAAGACGGAAATCTCTCCGCCGTTGTGACCGCCGAAACTGGCGAAGCAGCAGAAAGGTACAAAAGCGAAGGCTACAAGCCACTTTGTGAAATGGACGGGACAGGCAGGACTTTCTATGTCGAGTACGAAACCTGCATAACACAGGGATGGGAAGAGGAAAGCCCAGAACTCCCAGAAGGAATGGAGGAGGCATAAAAATCGGCACGACTATATGGATTGGACAACTATTATAAGTGCACTGCTGGCAGCGCTCATCCCGACCGGGGGCCTGCTGGCTATTGTGACCATCAAGGAGCGCAAGACGGCACTCCAGATAGACAATCAAAAGAGCATCGCAGACAGCTACAAGCAGCTGGCCGACGAGTACAGGGAGCGTGAAGCCAAGACGCAGGAGCTGATGGCCGCCAAGGAGGCGGAGGTGCTCGAGCAGATAAAGCTCAACTCATCACTCCGTCACAAGCTGGACGACGCCCACACGGAGACCGCCGTCTGCCGGATAATGTACTGCCGCAACTCCAAATGCCCTCAGAGAGATCCCCCCTTCGGCTCCGACGCCGAGGGCGTCGTGGGCAAACTCAAAGAACAGTCAAAAGCAGCCTATGAGGGAGGAACTGAATAATGAACCTGAGTCCTAATTTTACGCTCGAGGAGCTCTGTGCCAGCACCAAGGCCAAGGAGCTACAGATCATCAACCAGGTGACCGATGCAGTCCACCTGCAGGCGCTGAAGGCCCTAGCCAAGGAGGTGCTGCAGCCTATACGCGACCTGCATGGTGGCCCGGTGACCGTTACATCCGGCTATAGGCAGCCGGCCCTCAACGCAGCCGTCGGCGGGACCCCGAAATCCCAGCACCCCAAGGGCGAGGCGGCTGACATCACCGTCGGCAGCCCGGCTGACAACAAGGACCTTTTTGAGCAGATCGCGAGGTCCGACATCCCCTACGACCAGCTGATCTGCGAGTTCGGTGGCGAGTGGCTGCACGTCAGTCACCTTCTCCATGGACCCCAGCGGCGTCAGGTGCTCGAGGCCTATAAGTCCAAGGGGGCTACACGCTATCGAGACATAACCAAGCAATACACACTATGACTAAGACGACAAGAGACATCATCATCCGGCTGAGCTGGCTGTGGCAACTGCCGCAGCAGGTGCTCGGCTTCATCTACGCGCTGATCCTGGATTGCGCGCCTCAGACAACTATCATCCGTCATGATGACGGGAGGGTCATACACTACAGCTCGTGGCAGCGGGGTGGCATCACGCTCGGCAGCCACATCTTCCTCCCTCACTACTACCTCAACCTCAAGCAGGGCACAGCCCGAGTGCACCACGAGTCCGGCCACTATGTACAGAGTCTGCTGCTTGGCCCTCTGTACCTGCTAGTCATCGGATTGCCGTCGCTCATCTGGGCGATGTTGCACAGCTGGTGCAAGCGCATCAGGGCAGCACACACCTATTACTGGTTTTATACGGAGGCCTGGGCTGAGGCCTGGGCTGACAAGCACTACGGGGTCAACCCATAACCTATCACATCAATGCAGTACCAGTTTCCGATTTTAGTGACCCCGATGAGGCGGCTGCCGGCAGTGATGCTCGCAGCCGTTGTGCTCTCGGGCTGCTGCCATTGCAGGCAGCTGCCTCAGATCCAGCGAGACACGCTCACCGTCATGGTGAGGGACTCCGTCTATCTACACGACACAACACTCCTATGGTCTCCCCCGGATGAGTCCTCACAGGCCGTAGCAGACACCAGCAGCCACTTGGAGACCTCCCTGGCGGAGAGCGATGCGGCGATCGTCGACGGGCACCTCGTGCACTCCATCCGCAACAGGAGCGAGAGCATAGTCCCAATCAATGTGACAATCCCCTACAAGGTGCACTCCGAGAGCCGTGAGAGTCTGAGCGAGCACACGGTCGTTAAGGAGGTGCCACGAGAGCTGACGTGGTGGCAGGTGCTCTGGATCCGACTGGGCCAGATTTGCGCTGGATGCCTATTAATTTGCGTTGCAGTTAAATTGTTTATCGTTTTACGATAAAGAAATCGAAATAAGTGTCAAATGTGAGTGTCACTAATGTGTGACACAATTTTAGCACCTCGTAAGTTATTAATACCTAATGGCTTGCGAGGTGCTAAAAATTTTGTGCAAAATTAAGGTCTCTTATAAGCTTGTCAAGCCTTGTTTTTTCGGTTTGTGACATATCATTTATGTATTTGATAATAAATACAAAAAAAGTAGTGTAATTATTTGGTGATATGGTTTTTGTCACTATATTTGTGACACTTATCAGTGACAAATATAACGAATATTATGGACATCTCAATTACATCGAAGCCTGACAACCTCATCACGGTTCTGTCGTCCCTGGAGGTGGGTGACAAGATACATTTTGCGCGTGGTATCTATACCACCGGATACCTCCGCTCCATCGCAAGCCAGCTCGGTCGAATCAAGGGCTGGACTCTCACAGTCCGCGAGCTCAAGGGCGACCTCGCCCCGATCCTCGTCGAGCGCTACGCCGACCCATGTGACAACGAACAAATTTGACACTACTATGAAACATTTTGCGCGCATACTCCTCGCGATAATCTCAATCGCATTGTTAACCCTGCTGATTGCGGGCAATTTTGGACCGCTCCTCAATCTGGCACTCCTAGTTGCCTTCATCTTTTCAACCGTGACTCTTGTAATAAGCACAGAGCCCTGCCAGGAGACGCTCCGTGAGTTGGAGCGCGAGGATTAGAAATATACGTCGTGAGACGCTCCCCCGTGGCATAACGCACCTTTTAGCAATGATGGCATACAGTGACATATCAAGTTCTTCTGCCACGGGTCTCCGCCGGGTTCGGACCTCTCCGGTGAGAGGTACAAAATAAAAAGTTACAGCCCGGATGGCGAACAGGGTTCGACTCCCTGACCCGGCACTAAAATACGACTGAGACGACTGGCCACTCCGGTGAGTGGTATTACAAAACAAGCTTGTCATACGGGTCCGACTCCCACGTCTTAGTCATCTGGAGCAGCCTGACCACTCCGGTGAGTGGTAATAGACCTTTAAGAATGGGAAATTGCTAGCCAAAATAAAACAGGGTCCGACTCCCTGCTGCTCCACATGGTTATAAATCTTAATACAAAGCTGTCTGACATGACACTCGGCGAGCTGCTCGAGGGCATCGCCTCCATCTTCGGTGTGTCCATCAGCACCGCCAAGCGCATCAAGGCGTCCGGCATCATCGACAAGGCGATCAGCCAGCACGGACGCGTCATCGTGACCGACGTCGACAAGGCCCTCGACCTCTACAAGAGGGCAACCCGCTGCAAACACTAATACCCAAATAACATGAGTAATATCAACATCACTATCAATCTCAATGTGGATGAGCGCGTGACAAGACTGCTGGAATCCCTCATCTCAAAGCTAGGTGTAACGACGGCCGTTGCAGACAAGCAGCCCGAGCAGACACCTGCTCCTATCAAGCGGCCAGCCGTGGTGGCTCCAGCACAGGCGGCTCCAGCACAGGCGGCTCCGGCGGAGACTGCTACCAGTGCATCCGACAAGGCACCAGCTGACATGCCTGACTTTATTGCACCGTCACCGGGGGGTGATATAAGCGACCAGGCGCTCACCGAGCACACACGCAGTTGTGTCAAGCGTCTGAGCGATGCGGGCATCAGCCCGCTGGGCATAAAGACAACCGTATACAAGCAGTTCGGGGTCAACCAGGCTCTTGATGTCAAACCAGAGCAGCGTCTCACCTTTATCGCCGCTTTGACCGATTACGTCAACACCAAACTACAGGAGGACATCCATGCCTAGTCGTCACGCAATCCTATCCCCGTCCAGCTCCAAGCGCTGGATGGCGTGCCCGCCCTCGGCCCTCGCAGAGAGCAAGATGCCTCGAGAGGACACCAGCTACAGTGCCGAGGGGACCATCGCGCACAGCACCGCCGAGGTGCTGCTGCGTTACCTGCTCGCGGGCAACCACGTGCAGACACTCGACATGGAGAGGGTGATTGCAGCAGTGGAGTCTCCGAGGCTCGGTGACTATATAACCGGTGAGACACTGGCGATGCTGCGTGAGCTCTCTGTGCAGGCCACCCATCTCGGCCTTGACTACTCCGAAATGCTTGACTATGTAGGGTCGTATGTCGACCTTGTATATGGCAACTATCTCGAGGCCAAGGCCCAGGACCCTGACGCCCAGCTGCTCGTGGAGGCGGAGCTCAATCTGGCTACATACATCCCGGATGGCTTCGGGTCCTCGGATGCGGTCCTCATGTATGACATCAACGGCATCGGCACCCTTGAGGTGTACGATCTCAAGTACGGCAAGGGTATCAAGGTCGATGCACAGGGCAACACCCAGATGCTGTGCTACGCGCTTGGCGCCTGCCTGGGACCGGCTGACTGCTACTGCGTCGACCAGGTGAGGATGACCATAGTCCAGCCGAGGCTGGGCTGGGTCAGCACGAGCCAGATACGCTACGAGTACCTCATCGCCTGGGCGCAGGAGGTGCTGCACCCCGCAGCGCTCAAGGCCTATAAGGGCGAGGGGCACCGCCAAGCCGGCTCCCACTGCCAGTTTTGCGCGGTCCGTCCGACATGCAGGGCCGCCGCTGCATTTGCACAAGCTACAAAAGCGGTCAACGGTCTCCCAGACCAGCTGAGTCCCGAGGAGCTGTCTGCGTTGCTGGACGCCCTGCCAGGCATCAAGAGCTGGCTCTCCTGCGTGGAGGACTATGCCCTTGGCCTTGTGAGGTCTGGCGGCAGCATCCCGGGTTACAAGCTCGTGGAGGGCCGCTCCATCAGCAAGGTGTCGGATGCAGCCGGACTATACAAGGCACTGCATCGGGCTGGGCTCTCCGACTCCACCATATATAAGCCCCAGGAGCTGAGAGGCCTGACTGAACTCAAGTCTCTGCTGGGCTCTGCCAAGTACAAGGAGCTTGTAGCACCGTGGCTTATCAAGCCGGCTGGCAAGCCGACACTCGTAAAAGACTCAGACCCAAGGCCGGCAATCACTGATGCCGCCTCGGAGTTCAGCGATATCAATCTATAACTCAATAACAACAACTATGTACGACAACAACTCAACCAAGGTAGTCATCGGACCGGTGCGTCTGAGCTACGTCAATGTAATCAAGCCACGGGTGGCCAACCCGGGAGAGGAGCCACGCTACTCTGCAACTCTCATCATCCCTAAGGACAACACCGAGATGATCAACAAAATCAAGGTGGCCATAAACAACGCCTACAACGCTGCCACGGCAACCTTCGGCGGCAAGCTGCCCCCAATCAACACCATCAAGCTGCCGGTGCGCGACGGCGATGCGGAGAGACCTGATGACGAGGCCATGGCAGGTAGCCTGTTTATCAACACCTCGTCCAAGCTCAAGCCGGGAGTGCTCAAGTTTGCGGCCAACGGCGAAAAGGTGCCTGTAACCAGCGAGGATGACATCTACTCCGGCTGCTACGGCTATGTGTCGGTCAATTTCTTCGCCTACAATCGCAACGGCAACAAGGGCATCAGTGCAGGACTCAACAACGTCCTGGTGACCGAGCGCGGAGACTACCTCGGCGGCAGATCATCAGCCGAGTCCGATTTTAACGACATCCAGGCAACTGCTGTGTCATGTCGGGCCGTGGACAGTATAGACTGGTAAGCCATGCGTCGCCTCTACATCGACATAGAGACCTATTCATCGGTAGACCTCGCCCAGTGTGGGGTCTACCGTTATGCCTTGTCGGATGATTTCCGGGTGCTGCTCATCGCCTACGCTTACGATGATGAGCCTGTAAGGGTCATCGATGTATGCAACTACGGCGTGCCTCTCCAGCTGCTTGAGGACATCTTGAGTGAGCAGGTGCATAAGTGGGCGCATAATGCCATCTTCGAACGTGTCTGCTTGTCGGTCCTGCTGGCTCGCATCGGTTATGTCATCAAGCCCGGTCAGTGGCTGGATGCACGCAGCTGGCGCTGCTCGATGGTGCTGGCAGCCATGTCGGGCCTGCCGATGAGCCTCGCCGACATTGGCGATGCGCTGGAACTCAGCGACCGCAAGATGACTGAGGGCAAGCGCCTCATCGAGCTGTTTTGCAAGCCACGTCCCGTTGCAGGCCTTTTCGGCGCCAAGCAGCGTGTCGAGCGCGATGACTGTCCGGAGGACTGGGCGACCTTTATGGATTACTGCCGGAGAGACGTGGAGGTGGAGAGGGAGATAATCCGGCAGTGCTCCTGGTACCCGGTAAGAGAGGCGGAGTGGGAGCTCTACAGCATCGACCAGGCAATCAACGACTATGGTGTCTGTGTCGACCGTGGGCTGGCCAAGGCCGCCTATGACCTCAGCGAGCAGGACAAGCCGAGGATGCTGCAGGCGATGCGTGTTATGACACACCTGGAAAACCCCGGCTCCGACACACAGCTCAAGGGCTGGCTGGAGGAGCAGCTGGGTCATACGGTGGAGTCGCTTGACAAGCGGGTCCTGCCGGAGATCCTCAAGGAGGCCGAGTCAGCAGGCAAGACCAACGTGATGACCGTGCTCAGCATGAGGTCTCAGATCGCAAAGTCCTCGGTCAGCAAATACAAGAGGGCTCTGGACATGTGCTGCGGCGATGGCCGGCTCAGAGGCCTGATGCAGTTTTACGGGACTCGCACCGGACGCTGGACCAGCAAGGGCGTGCAGCTACAGAACCTGCCGCAGAACCATATCCCGTGTCTGTCAAGCGCGAGAGACATGGTGAGGGCTCACGATGCCGAAAGCGTCGAGCTTATATATGGCTCCAAGCAGCAGGTGCTGTCGGAGCTCATCCGCACCATGTTCGTCGCCCGCCCAGGGTGCAAGCTCTGCGTGTGTGACTTTAGCGCCATCGAGGCGAGGATCCTCGCGTGGATGGCCGGAGAGGAGTGGGTGCTGGAGGCTTTCCGGAGCGGGAAGGACATCTACTGCGAGACGGCCTCCCAGATGTTCGGCGTGCCGGTCGCTAAGCACGGTCCCAACGCCGAGCTGAGGCAGAAGGGCAAGGTGGCAGTCCTGGCACTTGGCTATCAGGGCGGAGTCGGGTCGCTTACGGCGATGGGCGCAGCACGGCTCGGGATGTCGGAGGAGGAGATGACCGACCTCGTGAGGAGATGGCGCGATGCCAATCGAAGCATTGTGGCCCTGTGGGGCTTGGTGCAGGACTCGGTTTGCAACGCTGTCAGCGGTCCGGGAGGCCGGGTGGCTCTCTCGATGCCGCACACGCGGCTCGTGTTCGAGCGCCACAACGCGTGGAGCGATCTGACCATAACTCTCCCCTCCGGGAGGGCACTCAGCTATCAGAGGATGTGGCAAACACTCGACCGCTCGACCGGGCGTTATGAGCTCAGCTATATGACTACCGGCAGCGATGACAAGAACACTAAGCGTGCATGGGGGCGCTACAAGACCTACGGAGGGAGACTCGTGGAGAACATCACCCAGGCGATCGGGCGCGACATCCTCGCGGACGTCATGAGGCGGGTGCACGAGGCCGGCTACAAGGTCGTGTGTCATATACACGATGAGCTGGTAATCGAGGTGCCTGACGAGACCCACCTGCCAACAATAGAGGCGATGTTCAGCGTCACGCCGAGCTGGGCGGAGGGCCTGCCTCTGAGAGGCGCAGGTTATATATGTGACTTTTATTACAAGGATTAAAATGACATACATGACAACAAAAATGATTCTGGCCCAGATAAAGGCCGAAGCGGCAGAAGAGGAAAATAAGCGGAAGAGACACGAGGCTATAAAAGCCGCTATAAGCGTGGCCCGCGTGCTGGCCGATAAAGGTGTCCTGCACTCGATGAAGCACTCCGTCGATGCGTTTGGCGAACATTTGGAGCTAACGGTGGTGGATCCTAAAGAGGTGCTCATCAGCGTCGATATACGCGACGAGCAGACATTGGATGTGTTGATGCAAATGTTAAAGAATTTTTACCCGGAGTTACGCGGGGTGTTTGACCAGGCAATGAGAGAGCAATGAATCGTGGAGGTATAGTTAAGAGGCCGGGGCGGCCCTGTGAGAAATGCCCCGATGGCGTCAGGTATCTTGCGACGGTGACGATCAACCGGCGCACCTACTGTCGGACCTGCTACAGCCAGGTGGAGGCGGAGCTATGGATCAGAGATATGCTTGCGGCTCATCCGCGACCGAATGATGCGCTCGCGGCAGACCTCAGATCAGGTAACTACACATCGGCTGAGTTAGCCGAGAAATATGGCAAATCGTTGAGCTACATATATCAGCTACGTTGGCTTGCGAGAAAGGCGGCCAAGACTCTCGGCAGCGCACCGGTGCTGACAAAGCGGAAAACACACAATGAGGTCTCAGCCAAGGTGGCCCCTCCGGTAGCACCGGTGGCTCCGGCACCCAGGGAGCAGGAGGTGCAACGCGGTCTGCCTTTCGTCAAGTCTTGCAAGGACTACCGTTACGTCAAGAGGAGCTGCAACAACTGTGCGTCAGCTAAGTCCTGTCCGTCGATTGTCGGCAAGGACTTCCGCCTGTCGTGGCTCGACCTCGCTCGATGCGGATGCCATTACTACAACGGGCCTCATCTTGACGAGAGGCCTATATCTAGATATTAAAAGGAGGATTAGTTGTGACCAAAGAACTACAAAAGAAGGTTGATTTTGCCATAAAATTACTACAATCAATCCCGCAAGACGGAGATATTGAGATTAGTTATAGTGGAGGCAAAGATTCTGATGTCATTCTTGAACTCGCAAAGATGGCAGGGATACCGTATCGGGCGATATACAAGAATACCACGATAGACCCTCCGGGGGCTATCGCTCACGCAAGGGAAGTGGGTGCGGAGGTCATTCATCCCGAAAAAACTTTCTTTCAGTTAATCAGCGAACGCGGATTTCCTTCAAGATTTCGTCGTTTCTGTTGTTCTGAATTGAAAGAGTATAAGGTCTGTGATAGGGCAATACAAGGTATCAGAAGAAGTGAAAGCCGAAAGAGAGCCGAAAGGTATAAAGAGCCTGAAATGTGCCGAGTTTACTCCGCAAAGGAAAAAGTTAAAGTGTATCTCCCCATCCTCGAATGGACTGACGATGATGTTGCAGAATTCATAAAAGAACGGAATATCAAGTGTCATCCTTTATATTATAAGAATGGTCAATTCGATGTTACTCGAAGACTTGGTTGTGTGGGATGTCCTCTAACATCAAAGAAGAAGAGGATACAAGAGTTTAAGGAGAACCCTAAAATGCTCAAGGCTTGGATAAGGGCAGGACAGAAGTATTTTACATCGGAAAAATACCAAAACGGAAAAGCAAAAGTCAAATTCAAGGATGCTTTTGAGGCTATGGGGTATATGTTGTATTGCGAAAATATGGATGCCTTTAAGGAAATGACTTACGGCTTATTCGGAGAATTCGATTGGAAGAAATTTTTACAGAAGGAATTTAACATTGATATGGAGGAATAATTATGACTGAGGAAGTGAAAAAGGTGCTGCTCGAGAACGTTCTGCCACAAATGACTTTAGAGCTGCTGCTGCACCTGGACTTTTTTGACCAAGTGATTAAGGATGACAAGCAATCAAGCGAACTTGTCGAAAAGGCGAAGACTCTGCTCGCCTCCAACCACATGGCTCTACTCATGCTCACAAATCTGCCCGGGTTGCTGGGTGGTGAGGGCACTATAGACCAGATGATGGAGAGCGTTGTTGACCTTTTCCGTGTCAAGGATAAGGAAGAGAGGCAGCGGATGAAAGAGCTAATAAGTGGCTACACCGTCATGCCGATTGAGAAGGAGGAGACACCATCAATGAAAATCAAGTGTAAAGGCATAAAGAGCTGAAATTATGGACCAGAGCAAGAGCTTGAAGCAGCTGAGAAACGATTATAAGGAGCACGGTGTGTTCTATACTGATCCGAAACTCGCTGAAATCATCAAACAAATCATCCCTGTAGATGTTAAGGAGGTTTATGATCCAACATGTGGCAGCGGTGCTCTCCTATCTGCGTTTGGAGACGATGTTGTCAAGTATGGCCAAGAGCTAAACCCAAGGCAAGCCGAGGAGACACAGAAGGCTCTCAAGAACGCACACATTGTCGCCGGAGATACCCTCTTGGAGCCTGCTTTTCTCGATAAGAAATTTCGTGGCATCGTAGCGAACCCTCCATTCTCAGTCAGCTGGGAGCCAGGCAAAATAGCCGGTTATGACGCTCGCTTTATAGCAGCCCCCTGCCTTCCACCTAGAAGCAGGGCAGACTACGCCTTCCTGCTACACATATTGTACATGCTTTCCGATGATGGCGTGGCCGCCTGCCTAGGCTTTCCAGGAATACTGTATCGTGGACAGAGAGAAGGAAAAATACGAGAATGGCTGGTTAGGATAAATGTCATAGAAGAGGTGCATCATATTCCTGGTGGGTTCTTTGACGATACGAACATAGCTACCTGCCTTATTGTGATGAAGAAGAATCGGGGCGACTGGAACACCATACGCTTCGTTGATGTGGAACACGGGCTAAGCAGAAACGTTCCAATCAGCGAGATAGAGGGCAATGGATTCAACCTTTCAGTATCCTCTTACGTTATGCCTCCAGGGCCTGAAAAGTCTCCATTTGACGCAAGGACCACAGAACTTCAAGCTCACGAGGATATTATCGTTCGTCTCAAAAAGGAAATAGACTTCAGCAAAAGGGTTGCATTGATTGAGGGATGGGATCTAGACAAAATCCTGATAAGACGGCTCAAAGACTTGATAAACTCCTATTGACATGAAAAGAACGGGCTGCATTTATACCGAACAGAACAATCCTGGACTCAGGCATGGCCGTGGCGGCTCAGAGCTGCACGTCTATGGAACGCCATCGAAGCGGCTCAGATGGGTGGCCGAAATCAGATATCACGGGCATCGGTACCGCTTTCGGAGCACAAATTACAACAATGTCAGGCGATGGCTTGACGATATGATAAACAAACTCAACTAAGCTTATGGACGAGCGCCAATACAAAATCAGTGTCGGCAAGCATCGCGCTGACACACACTGGAGAGCTACGTGGGTCGGGTGGCCTGATCTGGTCGCACGGCTCCAGCAGCCCATCCGCACACCGGAGACCGCCGAGCAGTACAAGGCCATGAGCCGTGACGAGAGGGCCCGCATCAAAGACGTCGGGGGCTTCGTCGGTGGCGGGCTGGACGGCCCACATCGCAAAGCTTCCACGGTCGTGAGCAGGTCCCTCATCACACTGGACATCGACTATGCCAACGCCACCACGGCGGATGTCGTGCGCTCCGCCCTGGAGGGCACGGCGTGGGTGCTATACACTACACACAGTCACCAGCCTGACGCGCCACGTTACAGGCTGATCGTGCCTCTGACCAAGGACGTCGGGCCGGACGACTACGAGCCCATCGCGCGCACCGTCGCCAACCTCATAGGGATGGACCTCTTCGACGACAGCACCTACCAGCCGGAGCGGCTGATGTACTGGCCGAGCGCATCGCGTGACGGTGAGTACCTCTGTCTCTCCGGAGAGGGTGCAGCCATCGGCCCTGACGACGTGAGGGCGGGCTTTGACGACATCAGCAACCCGCTGGAGTGGCCGACCAGCTCGAGGGAGCGGGCCATCACACGAGGGGTGCGGGGTCGCAAGCAGGAGGACCCGTGCAGCAAGCGTGGCATCATCGGCGCGTTCTGCCGCTGCTACAGCATCACCGAGGCGATGGAGCGGTGGCTCCCGGGGGTATACGAGCACTACAGCGACAACCGCTACACCTACACGGCGGGCACCTCCAAGGGTGGTGCGCTGGTGTACGATGACAAGTGGCTCTACAGTCACCACGGGACCGACCCGTGTCACCTCAGGGAGGTCAACGCCTGGGACCTTGTGAGGATACACCTGTATGGCGACAAGGACTACGGTGCAGCGCCGGACACCCCGGTCAACCGTCTCAAGTCCTACCAGGCTATGGAGCAGCTCGCGATGGGTGACCAGGCAGTGCAGACGATGATGGCTCGCGAGACGGTGAGCGGAGCGGCAGAGGACTTTGCCGGCATCAGCGACGGAGAGGACAACTGGCTCGACTACATCAAGGTCGACAAGCACGGTCTGGTGGCAACGCACGCCAACTACATGCAGGTTATCAAGCGCGACCCGCGAATTGCTGGATGCGTCAGGTATGACGAGTTCTATGGCTGCCTTGTGACGGTCAAGGACCTGCCATGGCGCCCTCATAGGGTCTATGCTGCGTCGCAAGGGGGTGCTGCAGCCATCGACCGCTTCGACAACGCTGACTATGCCGCACTCCCCTGCTGGCTCTCCGAGGCCTACAGCGGCAGCAAGGTGGTCAAGGCTACCCTCATTGACGCCTTTGAGGCCGTGGTGAGTCAGGACCGCTACCATCCTATTAGGGACTTCTTCGGAGGACTCCCCCGCTGGGACGGCACCCCGCGCATCGAGACACTGCTGCATGACTACCTGGGCGCTGAGGACAACGAGGTCACACGAGCGATGACACGCAAGCAGCTCACCGCTGCGGTGGCGAGGGTGATGCAGCCGGGGTGCAAGTTCGACTACGTCCTGACCCTCGTAGGTCCTGAGGGCCTTGGCAAGTCAAGGCTCCTGAGGCGCCTCGGGATGCAGTGGTTCAGCGACTCGTTTACCAGCAATGACATCGGATCCAAAGACTCGATGGAGCAGCTGCGCGGCTGCTGGATCATCGAGATGGGCGAGCTCAAGGACTACAACCGTGCGACGGTGGAGTCGTTCAAGGCGTTCATCTCCAAGGTGGCTGACGAGTACCGCCCGGCCTATGGGCGGACCAAGGAGAACTACGGCAGGCAGTGTGTGTTCTTCGCCTCAACCAACGTCGACCACTTTCTTAAGGGTGATACAGGCAACCGCCGGTTTTGGCCGGTACAGTGCGGAGTGACTGAGGCACCTCTGAGCCTTGATGACCTGACAGATGATGTGCTGATGCAGGTCTGGGCGGAGGCGCTGCACTGCTACAAGGCCGGTGAGCCTCTGTACCTGTCTGAGAGTCTGGAGACACTCGCAAGGGCGCGACAGTCAGAGCTCAATGAGAGCCAGGATGACGCCTGGGTCGGAGTCATAGACGAGGCGCTGCGCAAGCCTATACCGGCTAACTGGTACGAGCTGCCACGGGAGTATCGGCGCAACTACATGCAGGGCAAGATCGACCCTCGCATGGAGGTGGAGGCCGGGATGATGACGAGGCGCAAGACTATCTGTGCGCTGGAGGTGGCAGAGGAAATACTAGGTATATATAACTGCGACAGGTATAAGACGCGAGACATAAATGCGACGCTCGGTCGGATGGGCTTGGAGGGGCCGACGAAATTGCGCAACGGAGACAAAATATACGGGCAGCAAAGGAGGTGGATTATACCTGATGAGTGGTTTGATTAGGGTGTGACAATGCATGGGACAATGGTGTGACAAAGGTTTTATTGTCCCGAGACAATAATTTTATTGTCTCACTTATTGTCTCACTTATTGTCTCACCTTAATGCTCTAGCTATTAATGATTTATAAATTAGTGTGACAATGTTACAATAAAAATGGAAAAATGAAAAGTATGAGCAATTTGGCAAAATTAGGCAGACAAGAGGCGGAAAATGCACGCCTAATGCACGCTAGTGTATACGCGCGCGCGCGAGGGATTGTCCCAGCCTCCGAAAAGGCCCTGGAGTCGGAGCTGCGTGAGCGGTGCAAGGCGCTTGGCTGGATGTGCATCAAGCTCACCAGTCAGTACCAACGCGGGTTGCCGGACCGCCTCATCCTGATGCCGGGAGGCCGTGTCTGCTTCGCAGAAATTAAGACCACGGGCAAAAAGCCGACGGCCCTGCAGAGAGTGACACACGAGAGACTCCGCGAGCTTGGTTACCGGGTAGAGGTAGTGGACACAACCGATAGCTTGGACAATCTGATTGTAGACCTGCTTTATGAAGTACAAGGCGCATAACTATCAGACCAGAGCGACCCAGTTTATCCTGGAGCATCCCTACTGCGCGCTGCTGCTTGACATGGGTCTTGGCAAGACTGTCAGCACTATGACGGCTCTCGACATCCTGATGTATCAGACCATCGAGGTCAGTCGTGTACTGGTCATCGCACCCAAGTCCGTGGCACTTAACACCTGGAGCGGAGAGGCAGCCAAGTGGGACCATCTCAATCACATGAGACTTTCTCTGGTGCTTGGCACTCCAAAGCAGCGAGTCAAGGCCCTGGAGACATCTGCAGACCTATATGTCACCAACTGCGACAATGTGGTCTGGCTTGTCGAGCACTATGACAAGGCAGGACAGAGGTGGCCGTTTGACTGCGTGGTGCTGGATGAGTCGTCGCGCTTTAAGAACTACCAGGCCAAGCGCTACAAGGCACTCTATAAGGTGAGGCCATACATCAGGAGACTCATCGAGCTGACAGGCACACCATCACCCAACGGTCTTGAGGATCTGTGGTCACAGATCCGACTGCTAGACCACGGTGACAGGCTTGGCAGATACATCACCGGCTTCCGTCGTGAGTACATGACGCCCGGAGCGCACAACGGCAACACGGTCTATCAGTGGGTCCCGGTCAAGGGCGCGAAGGAAAAGATTGCTGGCAAGATCAGCGACATCACCATATCCATGCAGGCAGCTGACTACCTTGAGATGCCGATGTTGATTGATGCCGGCATGAGTCTGAGACTCCCAGAACTGCAGGCCTACGAGGATTTTCAGCGTGAGTGCCTGCTGGAGGTTGACGGTGAGCAGATAGAGGCGATGAGCGCTGCAGCCCTCACCAACAAGCTACTGCAGTTCGCAAGCGGTGCAGTCTATGACGGAGACCACGACTGGCACGAGGTGAGCACCGCCAAGCTGGAGGCGCTGACTGACCTGGTCGGGTCTCTTGATGAGCCGGCGATGGTGATGTACAACTACCGACATGAGCTGGAGCGCATCACCAGGGCGTTGCCTGATGCGGTTCCGTTCCGGGGTGAGCCTGAGCTGCTCGCTGCGTGGAACAGAGGAGAGATCAGAGTGCTGCTGTGTCATCCTGCATCCGTCTCCTTTGGGCTAAACCTGCAGCAGGGCGGGCGCGTGATAATCTGGTACAGTCCGACGTATAACCTTGAGCAGTATGAGCAGGCCAATGCAAGACTCTACAGGCAAGGCCAGACCAAGCCTGTGCTGCGTTACCACCTGAGCTGCATCGGCACGATGGACGAGGTGGTGACCCGTGCGCTGCATGGCAAGGCAGATATGCAACAGACATTGATTAAATCCTTAAAAGCATTGATGTATGAAAAGATTAGCTTGGGACGGTGAACGACGCCAGGATGATGGTAGCTACAAGCGTGAGAGGTCTGCGGACCCATATCACACGAGCAGGTGGACAAGGCTCTCGCGGGCTTGGCGCATGATGCACCCTCTGTGCGAGGAGTGCAAGCGACGCGGCATCATCAAGGCTGGCGAGGTCACCGACCACATTATTCCCTGGCCGGTGTGCCAGGACTTTTATGACGAGAACAACCTGCAGACCTTATGCAAGGATTGCAACCACGCTAAAGGTCAGAGAGATAAGAAGTTAATACAATCATATAAAGCAAGACAATAGGTATGGGGGTGTAAATCTCTAAGCGACAATGCTTTAAGAC
>JAEDNZ010000100.1 GCA_016302215.1 Muribaculaceae bacterium | reverse complement strand
AGCGCTGAAAGTAGTAATTTCTTCATAATTAGTGTGGTTGTGGTTGTTGTTTTTTTGGTATGGTTTTTCGGGTTGTTAATTGTCTGGAGCAAAGGTAATCTAAATAATCGAAATAAGTATGAATAAAAGATTAAATTTTCATAAATCGCCCACCCCATAAGACAATCCGGCCTAATTAGAGCGCAGCGGGGTCGAGGCTGATGTTGCCTGAAGTTAGCATCGCCTCCGAGGTCTCCGAGGACTCAGAGTGCTCCTAAAGCTCCGAGGCGCGCCGGGGCGGTTTGGCGGTGTCGGGGATTTTGCGTAATTTTGCAGTTGAGAATGCTCACTATCTATAAGGCATCGGCAGGCTCGGGCAAGACCTACACTCTTGCGTTGGAGTATATCAAGCTGCTGCTGGGACGCAAAGCCTCGGTCGCCGGCAGCGATAGCTACACCCTCAAGGGTAGCCGAGAACTGCGCAATGAGCATCGCCACATCTTGGGCATCACCTTCACCAACAAGGCCACCGAGGAGATGAAGAGCCGCATCGTGATGCGCCTCGACGAGCTGGCACGCGACGCCCGCAGCGCCGAATATGGCGAGGCACTGATGCGGGCCTTTGGCTGCGACGCCGCCGCGCTGCAGCAGAGCGCCACCATAGCCCTGAGGCAGCTGCTGTGTGACTATCGCCACTTTCACATCAGCACCATAGACTCATTCTTTCAGAGCGTGCTGCGCACCTTTGCCCGCGAGGTGGACCACCAAGGCGACTACGACATAGAGCTTGACGACGCCTACGTGATGACCGCCGCCGTGGGCATGATGCTCGATGAGCTCAACTACGGCGACCCCAAAACCACCGCCAAGATATACCGGTGGCTCCAAGACCTGGCCATAGAGCAGGTGGATAAGGGCAAGGATTTCAATATCTTCAACCGCCGCCGCCAATTCTTCAAAGACATAGTCACCTTTATCAAAAACACCGGCGCCGAGACCTTCAAGGCGTGCGCCGACCGGGTGCATAGCTATCTCAACGACGACCCTACACGGCTGCAGCGCTTCAAGAAGCAGCTCGCTGACCGCATCAAGGCGCTATACGGCGCCCTCGAGGCGCAGACACGCGCGCTGGAAGCGTCGGCGGCCGCCGAGCTTGGCGATGCAAGCCTCGTGAAGCTCAGCCCCTACTTCAAGAAAATCAGCGCCGACTCAGGCATCGACATCAGCGCCGAGACGCTGGGTCTGCGCCCCGACCCCGAAAAGGGCAAGACCTTCAGAGCCTGCGCCGACGGTGACGACGCCAAGATGTTTGCCAAGACACGGCTGCCCAAGGGCTGCACGCCATCGCAGGCGTTGTGCAACGAAATCAGAGACTGGACCGTCGCCGTCAGAGACACATACACCGAGACCGCAATACTGAGCCGCACGTTGGCGGCGTGCCCGTCGCTGGAGGTGCTCTCCTACGCCAACGACTATGTGCAGCGCTTCCGCGAGCTCAACAATTTGATACTGCTGTCAGACACCAACGACCTGCTGCGCCGTATCATCAAAGACTCGGAGACACCGTTTATCTACGAGCGCATGGGCGTGGAGCTGGAGCATTTCCTCATCGACGAGTTTCAGGACACCTCGCGCATGCAGTGGCAAAACCTCAAGCCGCTGGTGAGCAACTCGCTGGGCTCGGGCCACGACAACCTCATCATCGGCGACGAGAAGCAGGCCATATACCGCTTTCGCAACTCTGACAGCTCGATGCTGGGCCGCACCGTGGCCCAGAATGACTTCCCCGGCCGCCACATCATCAAAGGCACCGACATCAGCGACAACAGCAACCACCGCAGCGCCCACACCATAGTGCGGTTTAACAACACGGTGTTTCGCCGCTTTGCCAATGATATCAAGGCCGACGGCTACAGCAATGTGACCCAGGGGCTGCCCGCTCACACCGCCGCCCTCACAGGATATGTGGCAGTGACCGCCAAAGATACGGTGCGCGGCCAAGCCGACGTCGCTAAGGCCGAGATACTCAAGGAGATGACGGCCGAGATAGAGCGCCAGCACAGCGCCGGATATGACTACGGACAGATAGCAGTGCTCGTCAGAGGCCGCAAGGAGGCCTCCGACGTCGTAGAGTATTTGTTAGCCAACGCTCCGGCGGTGAAGGTGGCCTCTGACGAGGCGCTGCTGCTGCGCAGCTCTCAAGCAGTGAAGATGATAATCAGCGTGCTCGAAATACTTGACAAAGCCGCCGACAAAGCCTCAGATGCCGACACCGATGATGCCGGCAAGCCGCACTATGCCTCGCTTGACGATGTGCTGAAGCTATGCAGCCGCTTTGAGTATCACTACACCCGGTGCAACGACTGCAACGAGGCGCTGAGCCTGGCTCTCGCCGACAATACCGACTTCAGCGACGTCATTGCCTCGCTGCGCCGCCACGCCAACCTCGTGGAGCTGATTGAGGCCGTCATAGACTCGCAAGTAAGCGAGGAGCGACGCGCCGCCGAGATGGCTTACATAGCCGCGCTCCAAGATTACGCCATCGACTTCTCTGCCCGATACAACCCCTCGCTCCACGAATTTCTGAAGTGGTGGTATGCCAAACGCGACATTCTCGCCATTCCTTCCGGCAAAAACACCGATGGCGTCAGCGTCATGACAATACACAAAGCCAAAGGGCTGGAGTGGGACTGTGTGCACATACCATTTGCCAATTGGGATATGACGCGCAACGATAGCCTGTGGCTGACGCCCCGCCACATCAAGGGCGTAGATGACGAGGTGCTGCCACCCGCCATCTTCGTGCAGACCACCGCCGACTTTGCCAACGACACCGCCGACATCTACGGCACCACTTATGGCGACGACATAAAAGCCCAGCAGCTCGACAATATCAATCTGGCTTACGTGGCCTTTACGCGCGCACGCCGCGAGCTGTGTGTGTGGCTGCCTGATAAGAGCGGCCTCGCCGAATATCTCCACCGAGCTATCTTCGGCGCTGACGCCACCAACGTCAAAGACTGCGAGACTGACCTCACCCGGTGTGTCACCGTGCCGGACGCCAAGCTCGTAATCGGCGACGCCACCACGCCCGAGGCCAAAAAGCCCGCCGCGGGCACCACACGGGTGCTCACCGACTATCACATCGACTTTAACAAGCTCAAGACCACACTCACCGCCATCATCGACAGCGACCTCGCTGACCGCGGCACTCACATCGCCGATGACAGCGCCGCCACAGCCGACGACGCTGACGACGATGCTGACGAGGCAGCGGCGCTGTCGTCACGCCGCGCCATGGCACGCCGCGGCACCGTGCTCCACGGCATACTCAGCGAGATGACCCTCATCAGCGACCTCGACCGGGCGCTGAGAGCCGCCACCACCTACGCCCACCTCAGCAACGACGAGGCAGCCGAATACCGCAGCATCATCACCGAAGCGCTGGGCTGCGCCGACAGCATCGTCACCGACCGTTGGTTCTCGCCCGAGGCCACCATACGCTGCGAGCAACCCATCTTATGCAAAAACGCCGCCAACGACTGCGCCGACGCCAAGGTGCTGCGCCCCGACCGCATAGTGCAGATGCCCGACGGCAGCGTGGATATCATCGACTACAAATTCACCTCGCGACCCCACGACGAGCACCGCCGACAGGTGGCCGAATACATAGACCTGATGCACTCGCTGGGATACCGGAGCGTCAACGGATATCTATGGTATCCTCAGCTACAAGAGATAATACCCGTCAACAAGCAATAAACACCCCCAATACATACACATTAAAAAAATCACCACTCACATGAACAAGACACTGAGCCTTATAGCCCTCGCCGCAGCTGCCCTCGCCGCAGCACCGAGCGCCGAGGCATGCACCAGCCTGATTGCCGCTCGCGGCGCCACCACCGACGGCAGCACCATGATAACATACGCCGCCGACAGCCATGTGCTCTACGGCGAGCTATATCACCAAGCCGCCGCCGACCATGCCCCCGGCTCGATGCGCGTCATCAAAGACTGGGACACCGGTGTATATCGCGGCGAGATACCCGAGGTGGCTCACACCTACGCCACCATAGGCAATATGAATGAGCACGGCCTCGCCATCAGCGAGAGCACCTGGGGCGGCCGCCCCGAGCTCGAAGGCTCAGGCATCGTAGATTATGGCTCGCTGATATACATAGCACTGCAGCGCGCCACCACTGCGCGCGAGGCCATAACCGTGATGACCACGCTGGTGCGCGACTACGGCTACGCCTCTGAGGGCGAGTCTTTCTCCATCGCTGATGCCTCCGAGGTGTGGATTATGGAGATGATAGGCAAAGGCAAGGCCGACAAAGGCGCCGTGTGGGTGGCTCGCCGCATCCCAGACAACTGCATCAGCGGCCACGCCAACCACGCGCGCATACACCGCTTCCCCCTCGATGAGCCGCAGACCACCCTCTACTCGCCCGACGTGATATCCTTTGCCCGCGAGCAGGGATACTACAGCGGCACGGATGCTGACTTTGACTTCTCCAAGGCCTACGCCATCACTGACTTCGGCGCGCTGCGCGGCTGCGACGCCCGCGTCTGGAGCTACTTCAACCGCTTCAGCGACGGCGGCGTCGATGCCTACCTCACCTGGATTGACGAGGGCCGAGGCGAGCCTATGCCCCTGTGGATTGAGCCAACGCGCAAGCTCAGCGCCGACGACCTCAAGTGGATGATGCGCGACCACTTTGAAGGCACTCCCTACGACATGACCAAGGACATCGGCGCCGGACCCTTTGACGTGCCTTACCGCTGGCGCCCGATGACCTTCACCGTCGATTCCGTGGAATACACCAACGAGCGCGCCATCGCCACTCAGCAGACCGGCTTCTCCTTTGTGGCGTCTGTCAACGCCTCACGCCCCGAGGCCATGCGCGGCATACTATGGTTTGGTGTCGATGACGCCAACACCTGCGTGTATGTGCCCGTCTTCAACTCCACACCCGAGCCTCCGCACCAGCTTGCCCCCGGCAACGGCGATATGCTCACCCTGTCGTGGGACGCCATGTTCTGGGTCAACAACTACGTAGCCAACCAGGCCTACAACCGCTACTCGCAGATGATAGGCGACATACGCGCCGTGCAGAGCGCCCTCGAAGACGGCATCACCGCCGCCGTGACCAAGGCGCAGACTGACATCGCCGCCATGCCATACGCCCAGGCGCAAGCCACCCTCGCCGACGTCACCAACTACTGGACCGCTAAAGCAACCTCTGACTATAAGGCATTAGGCGACAAGCTGTTAGTGAAATACCTCGACGGCAACATCAAGCAAGAGAAAGACGGCCAATTTGTGCGCACCCCCGAGGGCATGTGCGCCCGACCCACCTTCGGCGGCTACAACGAGCGATACTATCGCTCCATTGTCAACGAGTGTGGCGAGCACCTGCGCGTAAAGAAATACTAATCACCTGACTATCAATATATCACCCACCCCAATCACCCCCCTACCGCTTACGATGAACGACTATATAGAATCGCGCTTTGACCTGGAGCCATGCCCCGGCGAAGACGCCACCGACCTGCTTGCGGCGCTGCTCGCCGACATCGGCTATGAGAGCTTTGTGCCCGACGACAAGGGCGTCACAGCATATATCCGCGTGGAGGACTACGACAGCAGCGCCATAGCCCCGGCGCTCGCTGACTTCCCCTTTGACTGCATCATCAGCCGCCACGATGTCACCATCGAGGGCCGCGACTGGAACGCCGAGTGGGAGCGCAACTACTTCCGCCCCATCGTCGTGGACGATAAGTGTGTGGTGCACAGCACCTTCCACACCGACGTGCCCACCGCCCAATACGACATCGTCATCGACCCAAAGATGGCCTTCGGCACCGGACACCACGCCACCACGGCGCTGATGCTCACACGCCTGCTCGAGGCCGACCTGCAGGGCCGCGCCGTAATCGACATGGGCACCGGCACCGGCATCCTCGCCATCCTCGCCGCCATGCGCGGCGCCGGCCCCGTCACCGCCATCGAGATTGACGCCTTTGCATATGACAACGCCGTGGAGAATTGCCGCCTCAACCACCACGGCGAGATACGCCTCATCCACGGCGACGCCACAGCCCTCGACGCCGCCGACATAGCCCCGGCCGACATCTTCATCGCCAACATCAACCGCAACGTCATCACCGCCGATATCGCCCGCTATGCCGCCAAGCTCGTCAGCGGCGGCACGATGCTGCTCAGCGGCTTCTACGAGGCCGACGTGCCCATCATCACCGCTGCCGCTGAGCCGCACGGCCTCGCACCCGCCGACATCATGGTAAAAGACAACTGGACCTGCCTTAAACTCATCAAACAATGACCCGAATCACTCTCAACAGCCTGCTGCGCCCCGCATGGGTGCTGTTAGCAGTGCTCGCCACCCTGCCCGCCATCGCCGCCGACCATCAGGAGGGCAGCGCTCCGGCTCCCACCACCGCAGCAGCCTCCGCCGCCGCGCCATCATCGGTGAGCTTCTCGTGGGGCGCCGAGATAGGCTCCACCGTGGATCTCAGCGGCCACGACATGACCTCGCTGGACTTCAGCGCCTACTTCGGCATACGCCGCTCGTGGCTCGACTTTGCCGGCGTGGGCGCCGCCGCCAACATCGTGGTGAACAACTCCAGCCGCACATACCCCCTGTTTGCCAACCTGCGCTTCTCATTCACCCCGCGCAACCCGCTGCTCTTTGCCGACCTGCGCGGCGGCATGGCGCTACACAGCATCGATGTAGTCAGCGGCAACAAATTCAAGCCCTTCGCCCAGGTGGGTGTGGGCGTGTATCTGGCGCGTGGCAAGCGCTTCAGCTCATACCTCATCGCCGGCTATGCCTGGTACAGCCGCTCAGGCATCAGCTATACACCCGACGACTTCGTCACTACGCAGCAGCCCGAGACAGCAGCAGCCGTGGCCGATGTCACCGTAGATGCCGACACTGAGGGCGGCGAGCC
>JAEDNZ010000099.1 GCA_016302215.1 Muribaculaceae bacterium | reverse complement strand
TTTGCAATTTTATTTTTATCTTTGTTGATTGATAGCGTAAGCGCTATTGCTTCATTGAAATAATAACCTCTACACATAACCTCTATGGACAATACCGAACTTATCAAGCAAGTGACAGCCAAGGCTCTGACATGGCTCAGCCCCGATTACGACGCCGAAACGCGCGCCGAGGTGCAGCGCATGCTCGATGCCGACGACAAGACGGCTCTTATCGAGGCTTTCTACAAAGACCTCGAATTCGGCACCGGTGGCCTTCGCGGCATCATGGGTGTCGGCTCTAACCGCATGAACATCTACACTGTGGGTGCCGCCACTCAAGGCCTCGCCAACTACCTGCGTCAGGCCTTCGCTGACCGCGACGAGATTTCTGTGGTCGTCGGTCACGACGTGCGCAACAACTCACGCAAATTTGCCGAAATCGTTGCCGACATCTTCTCAGCCAACGGCATCAAGGTGTATCTCTTTGACAGCTTCCGCCCCACGCCCGAGCTCTCATTCGCTATTCGCCACTTAGGATGCCAAAGCGGCGTCAACATCACCGCTTCTCACAACCCAAAGGAATACAACGGCTACAAAGCATACTGGGACGATGGCGCTCAAATCATTGCCCCGCACGATGTCAACATCATTGACAACGTCAACCGCATCAAATCTGTCAGCGAAATAAAATTTGCCGGCGACAAATCCAAAATCCAAATCATCGGCGAAGACATTGACAGCGCCTTCCTCGCCGCCATCAAGGAGCTGTCGCTCGACCCCGAGGTCATCAGCCGTCACGCCGACCTCAAGATTGTATATACCCCTATCCACGGCACCGGCGTCAAGCTCATACCCGAGTCGCTTCGCAACTACGGCTTCACCAACATCATCCACGTGCCCGAGCAAGACGTGCCATCAGGCGACTTCCCCACCGTCGTTTCGCCTAACCCCGAGGTGCCATCGGCTATGGCCATGGCCATCGAGAAAGCCAAGGAAGTCAACGCCGACCTCGTCGTCGCCTCTGACCCCGACGCTGACCGCATCGGTGCCGTCGTCCGCGACACCCACGGCGAATACCGCCTCCTCAACGGCAACCAGATCGTGATGATCCTGCTCAACTACCTCATGCAACGCCGCCGCGAGCTCGGTCTCCTCAAAGGCAACGAATATGTGGTCAAGACCATCGTGACCACCGAGACAATCAAAGCAATCGCCGAAAACAACGGCATCAAAATGTATGACTGCTACACAGGCTTCAAGTGGATCGCCTCTGTGATACGCGACCTCGAAGGCTCCGACGTATATCTCGGCGGCGGCGAAGAGAGCTACGGCTTCCTCGCCGAAGACTTCTGCCGCGACAAGGACGCCGTGTCGGCTATCTCGCTCATGGCTGAGATTTGCGCATGGGCTAAAGACCGTGGCCTCGACTTCAACGCCATGCTCCAGGATATTTACATCAAAAACGGCTTCTCCAAGGAGGCCGGCATCTCCGTGGTGCGCACCGGCCGCGATGGTGCCCTCGAGATACAGCAGATGATGCGCGACTTCCGCTCTAATGCCCCCAAGACGCTCGGCGGAAGCCCCGTGGTCACCGTCAAAGACTACGACAGCCTCACCTGCACCGACCTCCGCTCCGGAAAGGCCGAGAAGCTCGACTTCCCCACCACCAGCAATGTGCTCCAGTTCTTCACTGAGGACGGCTCAAAGGTGTCAATCCGCCCCTCCGGCACTGAGCCTAAAATCAAATTCTACCTCGAAGTGCGAGGCACCCTCGCTGACCGCAACGATTGGGACAGAGCCAACGCCGACGCCGACGCCAAGCTCGAGGCCCTCAAGCACGACCTCGGCATCTAAGCCAATATATAATACATGTGTGGGAGGCGCCCGTCGCCTCCCACACTTATCATAACATCACAAAAAAATATCATCGGCGGTGGCCCTGGCATGGGGAGTCACCGCCGATGATTGTTGTTATGCTATCGCAAGGCCGCCGCTCGCGCGGCTGACACAGCCCTCTATCAATAGGGCGTGGCCTCGTAGGTGTGCACATCTACCAACCGCAGGTTGAAGCTCAAAGCGCTGTATGGCTTTATCACCTCCTTCTCCTGCGCGCCATAGGCCATCGCATAGGGACACACTATCTGCGCCGTGTCGCCCACACGCATCTGCGGCAGTGCCGCTACCCAGCCCGGGATTGTGTTGCTCAGCACGAAACGCGCTATTCCATAGCCGTATGAGGTCTGCAGCGTGGTCGTAGAGTCAAAGCGCTCGCCCGTGCACAGATGTCCCACATAGCGCACATCTACCGAGCTGGTAGATAGCGGCGAGAGATTGCCCTCCGTGGCGCTCCGGTCGTTGAAATAGTGTATCAGCACATAGCTGGCCTTATTCCAAGACGGCACATACATCTGATAATACGGAGTGCCATCATCATTGGTCATCGACGCCAGCTCGCGCAGCCATTGCTCATTGGTCTCGCGCCAGTCGGTGTACTTCTCCCATGTGGACTCTTCGTCGCTGGAGCACGACACGGCCACTGACAGCACCACGGCTATCATCGACACTGCTAAAACTAATTTCCTCATACTATGGATAAGCGTGTGTTTGTTTCCTATGTTCGGTGGTTATTCAATCACTTGTTATCAGAACGACACTGCCGGGGCGCTCTTGGCGGCGGCATCGGCCTCAAACTGAGGCTTGGCGTCAAAGCCGGAGAGCGATGCTATCAAGCTCGCCGGGAAGCGGCGGATGGCCACATTGTACTCCTTAACGGCCTTGGTGTAGTAGCCGCGCTCGGTGGCAATGCGGTTTTCGGTGCCTTCAAGCTGCACCTGCAGCTCCTGAAATTGCTTGTCGGCCTTGAGGTCGGGATAAGCCTCTTTGACTGCGTTGACATAGATGCTGAAGTTGCGGTTGAGCTCTTCCTGTGCCTTGTTGTACTCGTTGAACTGCTTGGCATCGGCGGGAGCTCCGGCCTCGCCAGCGAGGTTGGCGCTGAGGTCCTTAGCCTGATTGTAGGCATTCGTAAGACCCGCGCGAGCATTGGTCACGCTCTGCAGTGTCTGGCTCTCATGCTCGGTGTAGCCCTTGACGGTTGACACCAGATTGGGGATAAGGTCAAGACGGCGCTGATACTGCACCTCCACCTTGCCCCACGCCTCATTGACGGTCTCTTCGAGAGTGACAAACGAGTTGCGGGTGCTTACAAACCACCATATCAGTATCAAAGCGACACCACCGAGGATGTAAGGCAAATAATTCTTCTTCATAATTTCAGTATTTTGATAGTTTTGGATTGTTGTTATCTGAGTTTGCGCAGCAAGCCGTTGATGCTCACCTTATCGTGGATGAGGGCGTGCAGGTCAGCGATAGCCACGCGCTGCTGCTCCATGCTGTCGCGCTCACGCAGCGTCACGGTGCCGTCCTCGAGTGTCTGATGGTCCACGGTGATGCAGTAGGGCGTGCCTATGGCATCTTGGCGGCGATAGCGCTTGCCTATTGAGTCTTTCTCGTCATAGTGCGTAGCAAAGTCAAACTTCAAGTCATCGACTATCTCGCGAGCCTTCTCGGGCAGGCCGTCCTTGCGCACCAGTGGCATCACGGCGCACTTCACGGGAGCCAGCGGAGCCGGCAGATGCAGCACCACGCGCGTGTCGCCGCCCTCCAGCGCCTGCTCCTCGTAGCTCGAGCACAGCACGCTCAGGAACATACGGTCCACGCCTATCGACGTCTCTATCACATAGGGCGTATAGCTCTCGTTGAGCTCCGGGTCAAAATACTGTATCTTCTTGCCCGAGAATTTCTCGTGCTGCGACAGGTCAAAGTTGGTGCGTGAGTGGATACCCTCCACCTCCTTGAAGCCGAAGGGCATCTCAAACTCGATGTCGGTGGCTGCGTTGGCATAGTGTGCGAGCTTGTCGTGGTCATGATAGCGATATTTCTCATCGCCCAGGCCCAGAGCCTTGTGCCACTTCAGGCGCCACTCCTTCCACTGCGCAAACCACTTGAGCTCCTCGCCCGGGCGCACAAAGAATTGCATCTCCATCTGCTCAAACTCGCGCATACGGAAGATAAACTGGCGCGCAACTATCTCGTTGCGGAAGGCCTTGCCTATCTGCGCTATACCGAAGGGGATGCGCATACGGCCCGTCTTCTGCACATTGAGATAGTTCACGAAGATGCCTTGAGCCGTCTCCGGACGCAGATACACCGCCATCGAGCCATCTGCCGTGGACCCCATCTCCGTCTTAAACATCAGGTTGAACTGGCGCACATCGGTCCAGTTCTTGGTGCCGGAAATCGGGCACACTATCTCCTCATCGATGATTATCTGGCGCAGCTCAGCCAAGTCATTGTCATTCATTGCCTTGGCAAAGCGCTCATGCAGAGCGTCGCGACGCGCCTTCACATCGAGCACGCGCTGATTGGTCTGCAAGAACATTGCTTCGTCAAACGTCTCGCCAAAGCGCTTGCGAGCCTTGGCCACCTCCTTGGCTATCTTATCGTCAAACTTGGCCAGATGATCCTCTATGAGCACATCGGCGCGATAACGCTTCTTGGAGTCGCGATTGTCAATCAAAGGGTCGTTGAACGCATCTACGTGGCCCGACGCCTTCCAGATAGTGGGGTGCATAAAGATAGCCGAGTCGATGCCCACGATATTCTCGTGAAGCAGCGTCATTGCGTCCCACCAATAGCGTTTGATATTATTTTTCAGCTCTACGCCATTTTGTCCATAGTCATACACAGCCGACAAGCCATCATAGATTTCGCTTGACGGAAACACAAACCCATACTCCTTAGCATGGGATACGATTTTCTTGAACACATCTTCCTGTTGTGCCATAATTTATTATCTATTTATTGATAAATGCAATATATCGCGCAAAGTTACTAAAAATCAACGACCCGTGCAACACATCATCACCCTCCCGCCTCCGCCACCCCCGATTTTTTCACCATTGTAGAGTCAAAGGACAAATGCATGATAGCAACAATAATCCAAAAAGTCAACAGGAAGGGCAAAGCAATTATAGTTCAAGCCCAGATATCAGGCCGGTGCCTTGCATAATCATTTGACCGCGGAGCATTCGCCGCCGTCATTAGTTCTAAATCCATTTATCAAAACGCGCACCAAACATCTCTATATCTCGCTGCGGCAAACCGAGCCTACCGGCTTCTTGACGCCACGATTTCATCGCGCTCCTCACATCGTCAATGATGTCCTTGGCTGCTCTCGGCGATAGCATATAGTCTGATGATGACTGTAACAAAATGTCGAGGTCAGAGGCGCTCGTGTTGCGATTGATAAGCAGGCTCTGATTATCTTCAAGAGTAGGATTTATATCGTATGCCGGTGATAATTCCCATCCTTTAGGCGTCAACAAAAATCCGTGATTGCGAAAGTGGTCATCGCTATTTCCTACTACAATGTAAAATGCCACCCTGCGGTACAACTCCCTGAGATTGTGCTCCACATTGCTCCCTTGCTTGATTATAAAATCCACTATATCAGTGTATCCATATCCTGTCGTTGAATTGTCGCCATCAGCGAGGCCAAGCAGCGTCAAGGCTGAGGCAAAATGTTTACGCCGGCAGTCATCGGTCCTGTCAAATCGTCTCGACAGAAGGATATGGTATCCTCCACTCTCAATAGTGCGAGTCTCTGCCACGCACAACCCGGCTTTGCGACCCATCACGTGGCAAAAATGCTCCCATAGACCCACATCATAATGATCATAGCGCGATGGAAATTTTGCTATCATCAGGCGGCCTGACTCATCAAGAACGGAGGCTTTAGGCCGAGCGCCGCCGAGCGAAGTCCCCGGCTGTAGCAACTGCACAAGCCATTTCTTTGGCGGCAACAAATGTTTATACTCACACTGCTCTATCTCATTAGCCGCATACATCAAACTCCTTACATCAGATACGGGGGGCACTCGCAAGCGTGCTTCGCTGTTGATAAATGGGCCTCCGGGGATTTCCGTAAACCGTAGTCCTCCCATACGCGACGCATCATCAAGCCCTTTTAGGTAGTCAAACGATGTTAGCCTTCTCACGGCGCGCCCCTCCTCCGCTGCCGCTATCTGCTCTCGCCGCTTGAGCAACGTCCGGCCCCAACGGTCAGGCAGAGCATCTGAGAAGCAAGCAAAAATATCGCGACCCGGCCTCGTGTATTGCACGCCGGGATAGCTATGCAAATCATCGCTAAGCATTATATCACCATAACGTGCAAGCCACTCAGCATCATAAGCAAATCCATAAATTTCACTGCCGCGCACCGTGTCGCACATCAACGTGCCTATCAGCTGCGGCTGCTGCAGCCAATCAAAATCGGCATATACATACAAGCTCTGCATAACTCATTCCTTTTTCGATGCTCTGCTGCGGTGTTTCAGACTTAAATCTTGCAAGGAGCGTCCCAAGGTATCATTTGCAGCTATCAATAGCAAATCATCGTCAAGCTGCAAGGCATATAGCACACGAGCATAGATGCCGATTGACACCGTGGGCGAGCCGTGCTCTATTCGGTTGATAGTCAGCGGCGAGCAGGTAGCACGATCTGCCACCTGGGCTATCGTCAGGTTGCGACGCAGACGCGCCAGCTTAATCTGCTCGCCCATTACGCTCATCGTCCGCTCCAGCTTACGCGGCATCTTAGTCGCCATAGTATTCTTTGCCATTATCACTGTATCTAAAGGGTGAGAGCGGCATTGCCTGACGCATCACAGCCCTCAATCTATCTTTTAATAGCGCAAAGTTAGCAAAAATATTTATTATATGAAAGATTAACCCCGATAATGCGGCGACCAACAGGCCGGGCGACGCCTCTCCGACAAAAAAACGATCCGACCGATGGCGGCTACCTGCGGGCTCACACCTCCACCACAGCGTGGGCGGCGCAGATGAGGTGTTAATAATTGCTAATTATAAGTGATTTGTAAGGATTAGTCGCCAATTATGCATAAATTTGCAAGCAAAATTCAAAATTAGCTTTCACACTTAATATTATCTAC
>JAEDNZ010000098.1 GCA_016302215.1 Muribaculaceae bacterium | reverse complement strand
CACGTCAAGCGCATAATATCCACCGATGACGGCCTGGCCAACGCCGTAGTGCGCGCGATGGTGTTTGACAATAATGGCCGCCTGTATGTCAGCACAGCCACGGGTGTGAGCGTGCTCTCTCCCACACTCCGGGTCATAGGCAATTATGGCATGGGCGATGGCCTCTCAGGGGGCGACTTTGCCTGCGGGTGCGTGGCTAAAGAGCCTTCGGGCAAAATCTTCTTCGGGTCGCACTACGGCCTGTGCCGTTTTGACCCACAATCCACAGCCTCGCCCATCAAGGCCCACAAGGTGGTGGTAAGCTCGTTTATGGTATATGGCGATGCCGAAATGCCGCCGCGCGATATATATATGCAGGCTGACACCACCATAGAGTTACCTTACTACGAAAACACCTTCAAGATATGTTTTGGAGTGCTCGATGCATCGGTGGCAGGGCTGATGGAGTGTCGCTGCAAGCTTGACGGCTTTGACTCTCGCTGGGTGCAAGCCGGCGTTGACGATGGCATCTCGTTTCGCAACATACCACCCGGCTCTTACAAGATAGTGATACGCTCCAAGATACGCAATCACTCCGAGACTGAGACCGAGACGGTGATACCCATAGTGATTAATCCGCCGCTTTACGCCACATGGTGGGCCAAGCTGCTGTATGTGTTATGCGCTATCATCGTGATATTGGCAATTGTGCGCTTCTACAAGAAACGCCTTGCGTTGGAATATGCCCTCGCTCTCGAGCGCAAGAACAACAACCACCAGCAAGAACTCATCGCCGAGAGGATGCGCTTCTTCACCAATATCACTCACGAACTGCGCACGCCGCTGACACTCATCATAGGCCCACTCGAGGACTTGCGTGCTGACCGGGGGCTGCCGGCGCGCATAGCCCAGAAAATCGCGGCAATCCACAAGTCGGCTTCACGCCTGCTCGAGCTTATCAACACAATCCTCGAATTTCGCAAGACCGAGACCCAAAACCGCAAACTAAAAGTGGCCTACGGCGACCTCTCACAGGTAATCAATGATATAGGCACTCGCTATAGCCAGCTCAACACCAACACGGCGCTGCAGATTGACACTCGCGTGGAGCAAGATAACGCCGAGGGAGGCTACAAGCTGTGGTTTGACCGCGATGTGGTGTATATGATTATTGACAATCTGATGTCAAACGCGTGCAAATACACCGCCGATGGCTCTGTGGTGCTCTCGCTGCGCCACACCTCCGAGTCAGGTGTGCCATTCACCGAAGTATCGGTTCACGACACCGGCTTTGGCATCAGCTCAGAGGCTTTGCCTCACATTTTTGACAGATATTATCGCGAGGGCAACAGCGAGCAGCGCCTCGGCACCGGCATAGGCCTTTCGTTGGTGTATAATCTGGTGAAAATCCATGAGGGCGAAATCTTTGTGGATAGCGAGCAGCATCGCGGCACCACATTCCGCTTCCGTCTGCGCACCTTCAACACCTATCCGGGCGCCACGCGCATCAATACCGCTCCTGCGCCGGCGATAGCTGCTACTAACAGCACGCCGGATAGCCTCGCGGCCGCAGAGAGCCGGCCACAGCCTGCTGCAGATAAGCCTCTGGTGCTCATCGTGGAGGATAATATTGACATCATCAACTATGTGTGCGAGACCCTCGCCGACAGCTATTCGGTAATCACCGCCATCAATGGCGTAGATGGCCTCGCCAAAGCGCGGCATGAAAAGCCGGATATGATAGTCACTGACATCATGATGCCTCAAATGGACGGCATCGAGATGGTCAAGGCTCTCAAGGCGGATATTGACACCTCGCATATCCCCGTGGTCATCGTCACGGCAAAGACCTCCACTGAGGCTCGCATACAGGCCTATCAGGCCGGTGCTGACTCCTTCATCACCAAGCCGTTCTCATCATCGCTGCTGCGCTCGCGCCTGTCCAACCTGCTGAATATGCGCCACCGGCTCGCCGCCGCAGTCCTCACGCAAGAACCGCAGCCACTGCAAGCCCCCGATGCCGAAGCCGAAGCCGAAACGGGCATCATAGTATCAGCCTTCAGCGCCGCCGACAACGAATTCTTGCAAAAGGTCAAGGACATAATCCACGAGAACATCTCCAACGATGGCCTCGATGTGGGCTTCATTGCCGACAAGATGTATATGAGCCACTCTACGCTATACCGCAAAGTCAAGGCCGTGACGGGGCTGTCAGTGGCGGGCCTGGTGCGCAAACTGCGCGCACACCGCGCCGGCGAGCTTCTGGCCGAAGGCAGCCACACCGTGTCAGAAGTAGCGTATATGGTGGGTATGAGCAGCCTCGGCAACTTCCGCCAGTGCTTCAAAGAGGAGTTTGGCATCTCACCATCGGAATACATCAAAAACGCCCGATAGCCACCACCGGCTAAAAAACAACGATTGATATGCTAAAGCGTTAAAAAAGTGAGGATTTGTGCTGCCGAGGCGTGTTTTATTTCGTGCATTGCAAAGTTTTTTGTAATTTTACACGCAGATTAAAAATAGCGTTAGATATATGGACCTACTTGAAATATTACGTGTGGATTATCCCGGTGTAAGCGAAGCTTCGGCTCGCGCGCTCCAAGATGTGGCAGTGCCTGTTACTGTCAAGAAGATGGACTACCTCGTGGAGCAAGGCAAGCGCTCTAATCACATATATTTCATCACCGGAGGTCTGTTTCGCGGCACCGCCCTATACAACGGGCAAGAAGACACACTGCTCTTCGGCATCGCCGGAGACCCGTTTGCCTCGGTGCACTCGCTCGTCAACGGCGAGCCGGCTCAATTCTCAATGCAGGCTCTTGAGGACTCGTCGGCGCTGGCCGTGACATTCAGCGACTTCCGCAGGCTCATCGACGAGAGGCCCGACCTGATGCGCTGGTGGAGCACGGTGTTGCTGCTGCAAGTGTATTGCCTTGAGCGCCGCTATGTGTGGATAGGCACCTGCGACGCCACACAGCGCTATAAGACGATGCTCAAGATACGCTCGTCAATCATCAATCGCATACCGCTGAAGTATGTGGCGCAGTATCTCAACGTCACTCCCGAGACACTCTCGCGCATACGCGCCAAGATAGCCAAGGAGTGACGGCGCGCCTATGCCGCGCTTAAACAGGGCTTACCAGCCGCCTGAAGCGCCGCCACCGCCGGTCATGCCGCCGCCAAAACCGCCACCCGACGAGCTGCTACCACCTGAAAATCCACCGCCTAACGCTGCCGCACCGGCAGCCGCGCCTATGGCAGCATCATCAGTCAGCTTGGAAATCTTATACTCCACAGACGACACCTTGCCGCAATGGCTGCATTTGTATTCGCGCAGCCCCCGGCCTTCGGCCTTGGTGGTGGGTTGCTTGATGATGCGCTCTGACAGCAGCTTGGCAGTGGTGAAGTGACAAGCCTCACACTCCTTGTAGAGCGTCTGCGGATTTTTATATGCTATGATTTCAGTCTCGCCGCACTTAGGGCATAGCCACACATCATAGTCAACGGATTTGAGGCGCTCCTCCTTATCCTGGCCGGCAGTGAGATAGTCATTGTCATGCTCCTCATCGACCTTGTGCATGGCAGTGCCGCAGCTACGACATTTGCGGGGCTTATCACGCCACTCCTTGAGCTTTGACAGCAACGGTATCAAGCCTATCAGGGCTATGCCGAGGGTGAAGATTGACAATATTTTGAGCGGCGAGCGCCAACGCACCATAGTGTCATACTTCTCGCGGTCAGAGAGGTTGCGCACCCCGCGTAACTTGACGAAGAACACCAGCAGCGGCACCGCAGCTATGATAGCCGCGATGTAAAAGAGCGATGTCAGCAGTCCCGGCTCCTCGTCACCATCGACACCTAACTCCGAGCGCAGCTCGGCGGCCGCCACGGAGTCAGTGAGCAGGGTGTTGACGTTGCGAGCGGCGAGCACGCAGCCGCCATCAAAATCGCCCTCCTTGAATAGCTCAAAGCTGCGGCGAATGATGCGGCCGCACAAGATGTCGGGCATCACACCCTCCACGCCATACCCGGTGCGTATCACGCCGCGGCGCGCATCTTTAGCCACGAGGATGAGCACGCCATTGTTGTTGTCGCTCTTGCCTAAGCCCCATAGGTTGAACAGCTCGGTGGAGAAGGCATCTATATCGGCCGGGGCCATATCACCGATGACCACCATCATAGCCTCGGCGGTAGATGTGCGGCGCACGTCAGAGAGTAGGCTGTCAATCTGCATCTGCGCTTGCGGCGAGATGATACCGTCAGGGTTGCTGAGATAGCGTGTGCGGTCTTGGAGCTGCACATTGGGCACTTCGTCGGGCTTGTATGTCTTGGCATAGGCGCCGACGTGGCATATCGTCAATGCCACCACAGCGCAGCACACCGTGGCGATGGCGGCGAGCTTACGCCGCAGCGTTGCGGCAAGAGCATCAGTCTTTGCCGGTGAGGATTTTACGTATGTCATGCAGTTTGGTTAGGGCTTCTAAGGGTGTGAGTCTATTGATATCGATACCTATGATTTCATCGCGCACCTGGGCCAGCACCGGGTCATCAAGCTGGAAGAACGACAGCTGCATGCCCACGGGCGCATCGATTTTGACATCGGCAGGCGCCACAGATGCCGTGCCTGAGCCGGCACGCTGCGCTGCCGATTCGAGCTGATGCAGCACATCGTTGGCTCGGCTGACTATCGAGGCCGGCATGCCGGCGAGCTTGGCCACATGGATGCCGAAAGAGTGCTCCGAGCCGCCGCGCTCGAGCTTGCGCAGAAACACCACTTTGCCGTCAATCTCGCGCACTGACACATTGTAGTTGACGATGCGAGGGTGAGTGCGCTCCATATCGTTGAGCTCGTGATAGTGGGTGGCAAAGAGCGTCTTGGGGCGCATATCGCCGTAGTTATGGATATGCTCCACGATGGCCCACGCTATGGAGATGCCATCGTAGGTGGAGGTGCCGCGCCCCAGCTCGTCAAAGAGGATGAGAGAGCGACGGCTCATATTGTTGAGGATAGAGGCCGCCTCGTTCATCTCCACCATAAAGGTGGACTCGCCCAGAGAGATATTGTCAGATGCTCCTACGCGGGTGAAGATTTTATCGACGATGCCGATATGAGCGCTGTCGGCAGCTACAAAGCAGCCTATCTGAGCCATTATCACATTGAGGGCTGTCTGGCGCAGCAGCGCCGACTTACCCGACATATTGGGGCCGGTTATCATCATGATTTGGCACTTCTCGTTGTCGAGCTCCACATCATTGGCGATATAAGGCTCGCCGGGCGGCAATTCGCGCTCAATGACGGGGTGACGCGCCGCTTGCAAGCGCAGTGTCAGGCCATCGTCAACGCTGGGGCGCGTGTAGTGATTAGCGGCGGCAACGCGCGTGAAGGCGTTGAGCACGTCGAGGCGCGCTAACAGCTCGGCGTCGAGCTTGAGCGCAGGGATGTATGCAGCCACAGCAGCCACCAAGGCGGCATAGAGGCGGTCTTGTATCACCACTATCTTGTCTTGCGCGCCCAGGATTTTATCTTCATATTCTTTGAGCTCCTGAGTGATATATCGCTCGGCATTGACCAGCGTCTGCTTGCGTATCCATTGCTGGGGCACCTTGTCCTTATGGGCATTTGTGACCTCAATGTAGTAGCCAAACACATTGTTGAAGCCGATTTTCAGCGATGGGATACCCGTGGCCTCAATTTCGCGTGCCTGCAGCTTCATCAGATAATCCTTGCCGCTGTAAGCGATATCGCGCAGCTCGTCGAGCTCGGCATCGACGCCGGCGGCAATCACATCGCCACGGGCGGTGGCGTTGGGGGTGTCTTCTCTGATTTCGCGGCTGATGCGGTCGCGTATGGCGGGGCAGGCATTGAGCTGGTCGCCTATGGCCTTGAGGGCCGGCAATCCCGAGCCTACACACACGGCGGCGATGGGCTCGATGGCGCTGAGGGCATTGCGCATCTGCAACATCTCGCGCGGCAGGATACGCCCTGAGGCCACCTTAGCCGCCAAGCGCTCCAGATCGCCTATGCCTTGCAGCATCTCGCACAGCGCGGTGCAATCATCGGGGGTGCGGAAGAAATGCTCCACCACATCGAGGCGGTCGTTGATGGCCTGCGGGTCCTTGAGGGGGAACAGCAGCCATCGGCGCAGCTTACGGCTGCCCATAGGGGTGACGGTGCGGTCAATGACGCCCATGAGGCTCTTGCCGTCCTCATCGAGAGGCTGCAGCAACTCCAGGTTACGCACCGTGAAGCGGTCGAGGCGCACATAGCGCTCTTCCTCGATGCGCGATATCGAGTTGATATGCTGTATCTTTGTGTGCTGTGTGAGGTCGAGATAGTGCAGTATCGCACCGGCAGCGATGACTGCATCGGGCATGCGCTCTATGCCAAAGCCCTTGAGCGATGATGTCTCAAACTGCTTGAGCAGGCGCTCATTGGCGGCATCGAGAGTGAAGAGCCAGTCGTCAAGCTCAAAGGTGAGATAGCGCTCGCTCATGGCCTCCTCAAAGCGCGGCTTCAGACCGCGCTGCAGCAGCACCTCCTTGGGCGACATATTGGCCATGACCTTATCTACATAGTCAGCCGTGCCCTCGGCAGTGAGAAACTCGCCGGTGCTGATGTCAAGAAAAGCGACACCCGTGGCGCTCTTGCCGAAATGCACGGCGGCGAGGAAATTGTTCTCGCGATGCGACAGCACATTGTCGTTGAGCGCCACGCCGGGGGTCACCAGCTCGGTGATACCTCGCTTGACAAGCTTCTTGGTGGTTTTGGGGTCCTCAAGCTGCTCGCAGATGGCCACACGCTTGCCGGCCCGCACCAATTTGGGCAGATAGGTGTCAAGAGCATGGTGCGGAAAGCCGGCCAGCTCCACGTGCTGCGCGGCGCCATTGGCACGGCGAGTGAGCGTGATGCCCAAAATCTCCGAGGCCACAATGGCATCATCAGAAAATGTCTCGTAGAAGTCGCCCACACGGAAGAGCAACACAGCATCGGGATGCTTGCGTTTCATCTCGAGGTATTGCGACATCAGCGGTGTTTCAACGATTTTCTTTGCCATAGTGGCAAAGTTACAAAATCTTCTCCAATCTACAATAAAAAAC
>JAEDNZ010000097.1 GCA_016302215.1 Muribaculaceae bacterium | reverse complement strand
GAAAAATCGGCGAGGCGATGATTTTGCGGGCTGCGGATTTTTGGCTACCTTTGCAGAGCGCAAATCACACAGATGAATATCACCTTGTTTCGACAAAATTTGAAGCCATGGATGTTGCCGCTGGCTATGCTCTGCGGCGTGCTGTTTCATGAGGCTATAGATGCGGTGCAGTTTTTGGCGCCTTATCTGATTTTCACAATGTTGCTGATAACCTTCTGCAAGGTCAACCCTCACGAATTTCGCATCACGCGCATGACATGGCTGCTGCTGGCGGTGCAGATACCCGGGTCAGTGGCCGTGTATCTGGCGCTGCGCCCCATAGATGAGGCTGTGGCCCAGGGGGCGGCGATATGTGTGCTGTGCCCCACGGCCACGGCAGCGCCCGTCATCACGGGTATGCTTGGCGGCAGTGTGGCACGCCTGGCCACCTTCTCCATCGTGAGCAATGCCGCCGTGGCGGTCACGGCGCCGATAATGTTTGCTGCCGTGGGCAGCGATGCCGGGCAGCCCGATTTCGGAAGCACCTTTGGCAGGATAGCCACCCATGTGGCGCCGATGATACTGCTGCCGCTGGCCACCGCCTTTGTGCTGCGCGGGGTGCTGCCCAAGGTGCATGGGGCGATAGCCTCGCACCAGAGCCTCTCGTTCTACCTATGGGCGGTGTCGCTCATCATCGTGGTGGGGCGAGCCGTGAGCTTCGTCATGAGCGAGCCGGCAGGGCGTGTGCCACAGATGGTGGCGATAGCAGGGGCGGCGCTGGTGGTTTGCTGCGCTCAGTTTGTGGCGGGGCGCAAGATAGGTCGCCGCTGCGGCGACAAGATAGCCGGGGCGCAGGGCCTCGGGCAGAAGAACACCGTGCTCGCCATCTGGATGTCGCTGACTTACCTGAACCCTATCTCGTCAGTAGGCCCGGCGGCGTATGTGGCATGGCAGAATACAATCAATTCGGCGCAGCTCTATGTCAAGGCCAAGAGAGACAGAGCCGCTGCCGCCAATCACCATAACTAAAGCACTATTACATACCACGATGAGCACAATGTTTGACACCCTAATGAGTATGCCGCTGCTGAGCGGCATCAGCCGCGAGCGGCTGGCGCAGGCTCTAAGTTCGGTAAAGCTGCAATTTTGCAAGTATGCCGACGGCGAGAGCATCGTCAGCATCGGCGACCACTGTGACAGCGCCACGCTGCTGATATCAGGTCTCGCAAGAGTGTCAATCACTGACGAGGTGTCGCACTTTGAGCTGCAATACACCCTCGGGGCGCCTGACGCCCTGCTGCCGGAGTATATCTTCGGGCGAGCGGTGAGCCAGCCTGCCGAGATAAAGGCCATAGGCGAAGTGAGTGTGCTGCGTATCGCCAAGACTGACTATCTGATGCTGCTACAGAGCGACCCCGTGTTTGTGCTGAATATGCTCAACACGCTGTCGCTGAAGTCGCAGCACGCATTCGAAGGCGTGCTCGCCATCAGTGGCAGCAATCTGGCGCGCCGCGTGGCGCTATGGGTCACGGCGCTGACGCCGCTGCGCGCCACTGACATCAGACTGCACTGCGCCGCCAACATAAGCGAGGCCTTCGGCGTGGAGGCCGCAGTGATGCAGAGCGTGCTGACACAGATGCAAGGCGATGGCTACATCACATCATTCAGCGACGTTGCGCTCACCGTAGCTGACCGCCGCAGCATCTTGCCTCTGCTCAGATAGCGGGGCTGCCGAGCGGCATAATAGGTCAATCATATATATGTATTTGCCGGGAGGCGCCACGGATGATGGCCGACATCCTTAGTAGCGGTCATTGCCGTTGGCGCGCTGTAAGCCGCCCATACGGCCGCTGAGCATATTGCTGCCGGTGTTGCGAGTGGTGCCGGTGTTGCGGCGGTTGGTGCCGTTGAAGTCGTTGAAATCATCATATTCGCTGTCAAAGCCATCGCCTTCTTCATCTTCCTGCGGGGCACGCTCGCCGCGCTTGAGTTTGGGCTTATTCTTCTTGATAGCGTAGGGCTTCTGCGCATCAATAGGCAGGGCGTAGATATCCCATGACTGCTCCACGTCCCAGTTGCCTTTAAGGTCAATGCGCTTGTCATAATAATATACCTCCTCTGGCTGTAGCCCGCTGAGCAGCTTGCCGGTGTCCCACTTGCCATTGTTATTGGCATCGATAAAGAGACGGGCATAATACTTGCCCGGGGCGAGATATTTCATCAGCGCCGTGCCGTCAGGACCCACAGTGGCCCGCGCCACTGCCTCATCGGCCGTGGAGAGCAGCTCCACCACCGCCGGCAGCGTGTCAAGGCCGGCAATGGTAAATCGCAGCGACGAGTAGTCCTCGAGCTTCTTGACGGTGAAGTCTTGCCGGAAAGGCTTGTTGTGCTCGCCGTAAAGGCCGACCACGGCCGCCGAGTCTATTTCGAGACGGTATTTCTCGCCCGGCTGCCATTTGACATCAAAGACGCGGCGGGTGAGCGGCTTGAGCGAGTCAGCCGCCGGAAAGATGCCGGACAGCGGTGTCCACGTGGTATCGACCATCATTGACAGTCTCACCGCCGCCGAGTCAATCGCCGTGATGGGCTGATCCACCTCGATGGTGAGCGGCTTGTGCACATCGAGCGAGACAGAGGCCAGTGAGCGTATGTTGAGAAAAGTCAGCTCCACCGAGTCAGTGAGCGTGGAGTCAGTGTCAGACTGCTTTTTCTTCTCCTTCTTTTTCTTGGTAGTGTCGCGGAAGAAGAGGCGCAGCGTGTCATTGGTCCACTTGAGGTTTTCGGCAGAGTCGAGACGCTGGTATCTGACGGCGAGGCGCAGCGAGTCAGCTTGCGGCAGCACCTCTGGCTTGAGCCACAGCTGCAGGGTGTCAGCGGTGGCATTGATTTCCGGCATAGACCACTGCTCGGCGCTCAGCCCGGCAAGGGCGCCATCTACGCCCGTTATCACCACGCCCGAGTCATTGGGCGCAGCGAAATTGAGGGTGACCCTACGGCGGTCAGCGCGAGCATAATCCTTGAGGTATGGAGCCACAAAGTTCTCGTTGAACCAGGTGAGCAGCACATCGTTGGGGAGGTATCTAACGCCCGGACGCGCTACGATAGAGTCGGAGCCATCGGCCGCACGCAGGGTGTCGTTGATCTCAATCTGCTCAGCTGAGGGCGAGATGGTGTAGTCACAGAAAGCCACGTCCTCGGAGCGGTCCCAGTGGTAGTCGCGGTTGAGGTCGTTGAGGGCGAAGATGCGATAAGTGCCGGGCTTGAGGTTGCGGATGGTGAATTGGCCGTATTGGTTTGTACGAGCGATGCGCTCCAGCGGCAATGTCGAGATGGCGGTGTCGGCGAGATTGGAATATATGCCCACGAGCATCGCCTGCGCCGGCTCGAGGTTTTGCGCCTGAAGCACCATGCCGGCGATGCGCAGGGTGTCAATGGTGGGGCCGGTGGAGAAGTCCAGCGCAAAGCCATCGAGGATATTGCCCTCGTTGAGGTCCTTGATGGCATCGCCGAAGTCGATAGTATAAGTGGTGCTGTCAATAAGGGTGTCGCGGAAGAGCACCGTCACGCGGTGGCCGTTGGCCGTTACGGCGGCGGGCTGTATCTGCACCGGCGAGATGATGACCTTATTGAAAGCGTCCTCAAGCTGCACATTCTCGTCAAAGAAAGCCACGAGGCGCCCTTTGGTGACATTGAGCGAGCCGGGCGCCGGCTCGGAGCGCAGAAACACCGGTGGCAGCTCATCACGAGGGCCTCCCTCGGGGCGCGAGATGGAGGCGCACGCCGTCAGCAGCGCCGCTGCCACGAGCGCCGCCAAGAGGTGCATCGGTGTATAGTGCCGTCTCATATCCGTGTGCAAAGGTACATATAAATCGCGACATATATGCACCCACGGCCCAAAAAGTCGCCGCCTCAGAGGTATTTGTCGCCGTAGCTGAGGCGCGCATCGTTGACCATCTGCTTGATGCGCTGCTCGTGTGCCTGCGGGCATATCAAGAGCACATCGCCGGCATCGGCCACGATATAGTCAGTGAGGCCATCTACGACCACTAACTTGTCGCCACGCACGGCAAAGATATTGCCGGTGGCGTTGTAAGCGAGCACCTGGCAATTTTGGGTGACGTTGCCATCTTTGTTTTTGGGCGACATATCGTAGAGGGCGCTCCATGTGCCCAGGTCGTTCCAGCCGAAAGACACTGCCTCAACATATACGTTGCGCGCCTTCTCCATCACGGCATAGTCGATGCTGATGCTCATGCATGAGGCGAAACGCTGCTCTATGAAGGCTGTCTCGGCAGCGGTGCCAAAGGCATCGGCGCCTTCGTCAAAGACCATAGCCACCTCGGGGGCGTTGTCGTGGAGGGCAGCGATGATGGTGCGTGCGCGCCACAAGAAGATGCCGGAGTTCCACACAAACTCGCCGCAGGCCACAAAGGTCTTGGCAAGCTCCAGGTCGGGCTTCTCGGTGAAGGTCTTCACCTTGTGCACATCGCCGCTGACGGCTTCATCGACCTGGATGTAGCCATAGCCCGTCTCGGGGCGCACCGGCTTGATGCCGAGCGTCAGCAACGCGTCATTGGCCTCCACAAACTCGAAGCCGGCGCGCACACAGCGCTCAAACTCGGCCTCGCGCGTGATGAGATGGTCGCTGGGAGTGACGATGATTGAGGCCTCGGGGTCGAAGGCAGCGATGTGATATGCGGCCCAGGCGATGCACGGCGCCGTATTGCGGCGTGCCGGCTCCAGGAGGATTTGGGCATCGGTGAGGTCAGGCAGCTGCTCGCGCACCTTGTCGGCATAGATAGCGTTGGTGAGAATTATCACATTCTCTTTGGGCACTATGGGTAAGATGCGGTCATAGCTCATCTGCAGCAGCGAGCGTCCCGTGCCTAAAAAGTCAATAAACTGCTTGGGGCAGTCGGTGCGCGAGTATGGCCAAAAGCGGCTGCCGATGCCGCCGCACATTATCACACAATATCGATGGTTATTGTTCATATCACTATGCTTAAGGTTAGCTGTTATGGCCGTGCTTCACAAGCGAGGCCGGGGGGGAGATGATTTCCGCGTGCTAAGATAGCATTTTTTTGGCAAGCGTCAAAACAATAACCCCCCAAATATTGCAATTGTGTTGTATAACACATATTTCGCGCAGAGCCGCGCCGCCTCCCCGCCCGCCGCATAGCCTAATGCCGCCGCCGAGGCCTTGGCCGGGGAATAGACCGACGGCTGACCGGCTCCTGTCCAAGCGGGCCCGGGGAGTTACAAACGAGATGCGATTTAACTCAATTTAACTTCATATTGTCGCATTTTTAGCACTCTTAGGCTTAACTTTGCAAATATTTTTGGAGTATTAACGACCAATACACTCGTGTCATCTATTCTTTTACCCACTTTTCTAAAGATTTTACCCCCATTTATGAACCACACTTTCAAATTATTGGCCGGCGCACTCACAGCATTGGTGGCCGGGACAGCTACTGCGGCTATTACGCCCGCAGACCTTGACGGATTTACAGCCGGACATATAGCCATGGGCAACGAGGCACAGTATGCCATCGGCACAGACTGCTACAACGGCGCCCTAAAGGTGATTGACGGCGAGCTATACCTCACGGGGCTGCTCGGATCATTTGATGTGCCGGTAACGCTCACCACCGAGGGCTATTACACATACTTCACCATCACGCCCGGCACATTCCGCGGACACGGCGGCAAATACGATGGCAAAGCTATGACGATGCGCGCCCTCGAATATCTCACCTGCTTTCAGACCGACCCGGCCAACAATCCCGGGATACTGTGGCACGGCTATGACCTCAAGGACGGCGGCAATGCCGACCTAACAGGGCGCATCTCGTACTCCGAGCTGTCGCAAGCCTACTACGCCGACCTGCGCGACATGCCCTTTATGCTCGACCTCGACGGCGAGGCTGATGATGCCATCATCGGCGGTCTATACATCATCGCCTACGACCCCAACGGCTCCGCTATCGAATATGTAGGCGGCAAGGCCGTGCGCTCATACCCGGTGCATCGACGCGTCAGCGGCAGCACCCTCGAGCTCAGCAACTGGAACGACTGCGGCGCCGCATACACCATCAACTATGACTCATCAGCCGGATACCTCACCACCAAAATATCCTACCCCGAGGGCATCATCAGCGGCAGCGATATGTCGGCATCTATCACCGCCCGCCCCATCAGAGCCGAGGTGCCATATATCTACTGCGGCCGCCAGCAGGTGATAGTGGCTCAGACACCTTACACCTGCTACTGGGTCCAGAACGAGCCTACCGATGCAATCAATTACTACTACATCGGCGCCGACACCGCCGGCTCTGACATCACCGGCACTTGGCAAAACATCTCGGCTATCCATGCCGGATACGACTTCGACCCATGGGTCACCGACAATGGCAGCGTGAACACAATCACCCGCGGCAACAGGATTGACTTCGGCGCATCAGTGTGCTATGACCAAAATGGCAATATCATCAACAGCGCCGACGCCACCACCGTCATCGCCGGCACCGAGGAGACGCTCAACGTGGGCCTCACTCTCGTAGCTGTGTCATCATCAGAGACTGACGGCGTGACCGTAACCGCCACCATCACTCCCAAAGCCAACACCTCTAAGGTGGAGAAATATGAACTATATATGGCGCCCGGCAAGCTCAGCTCTGTCAAAGCCGCTGACTTTGTAGTGGACTACGACAAAGGCCACGCCAAGGCTCAGCCTTTAGCCGACAGCTATAACACCTCTGTCATCACCGGCAACGCAGGCGAGGTGACATACACCAAACACATACCCGCAGCCGACATCGTCAACCGCGATGCCACCGGCCAATACTCCTTCTTTGTCAAAGCCTCATACACCGCGGCAAGCGGCCTGCAGCCCACATTCCACTCATTGGCATACATTGACCTGACACCCGAGCCCGAGCCCGAACCGCAACCTGAGCCCGAGCCTGACCCGGATCCCGAAGGCTCTGTCAGCGACATCAGCGCCGCCGGAGCCTCTGACGCTCAGGCCATTTACACACTGCAGGGCCGACTCCTGCCGCAAGGAGCCACGCTCGCCCCGGGTATCTACATCGTAAAATCCGGCTCCAACGTATCAAAGACCATCATCAGATAAGCTATAATCCCCCCATACATCACCACCGCCGGCGGCGCCCTGTCAACCCACAGGGCGCCGCCTTGCTTCACACCATAATGACCGCCAC
>JAEDNZ010000096.1 GCA_016302215.1 Muribaculaceae bacterium | reverse complement strand
ATGTAGATGCCGGGGGTGAGGGCGTGCTCTCCCGAGAGCTTGATGCCTGACGGAGTGAAGATTTCTACCGGGGCGTCAGCATCCGGCATCTCAGCATCGGAGATATAAGCGCAGTCTTTGGTCATATAGAGGCGCATAGAAGCGGTGATGGCGTAGAACGATAAATCCTGAGTGTAGTCAAACGGCGTGCTGCCGTAGTATGATGCCATGACGGGCAGCGCCCCTTCGGAGTCGTCTTGCAGGGCGTAGAAATATAGGCCGGTGCGAGGGGTGCCGGTGGTCTGCTCGGCCATGATGCAGAGGTTGCACGTGCCGTCATAGTCAAATGGCATGTCAAGCACGGCTATCGTCTCATCAAATCCGGGTAATATGGACAGCTCGCCTTCGTACACGAGGGTGAAGGCCGCCTTGTCAATTGCGGCGTTGGTGGTGAAGCTGTCGTCGGCGACATTGGCCAAATAGATGCGTGTGGTAAAAGGCTCGGCTGCCTTGTCATCATAAAGGCTGTAAGGGTATGTGACGGCGTAAATCTTTCCGGCCGAGGCATTGATTGCGGCGCGAGGATATATGGTCTGCGTCATGCTGTAAGCGTCGCGGAAGTCGTAGGGCGTGAAGCCTGCGAGGCGGTTGCTTTGTGAGAAGTCAACCCATTCGCCGGTGCCGTTGAGGACCGCGATGCTCACGGGGGCGGTGACGTCGTTGGTAGTGTCGCCGTCGTTGGCGGCAATAACCTTTGCTCTGATGTCGATGCCGCCTTGCGCTTGAGGCGTCCAGGTGATTGTCACATCGGCGTCGGTCAGCGGCTCGATGCTCTCATCGTATGTCTGCTCAGAGAGTATATTGTCATTAGCATCAATGATTTGCACCTTGTATGCGTTGACGCTGCCATAGCCCTTGTTGCTGATTGTCACGGTGTAGGAGGCGGCTTTGCCAGCCTCAGCCATCATAGAGCCTACGATGGCGCTTGCGGCCAAGTCTGTGTCAAAGAGCTCTGTCACCTCGATGTCTGTGATGTGCACGGGGCAGAGGTTGCAGGTGCTGATAGCGAAGTAATAGGCATTGTCGGCCTCCACGCTCACCGGCAGTTGCATATTGCTCCAATAGCCATCGTTGGTGAAGTGAGTCTTGGTGTCAAGCACAGTGGCCTGGGCTGTCGCGGTGTCATCGGTGCCCATAGTCACCTTATAATCGATGGGGAATAGCTGACCCATGGTGCGCACGCAGTATTTCAGGAGGTAGTGACGTCCGGCATACAGCTTGATGGGCGGCGAGATGATGAAGTCAGAGGCCGAGGCTTCGGGGTCAATGAGCTTTTCAGGGAAATACTTCATGAACCACTGGCCGTTTGCCTTGGTAGTCTCGCGGTAGAATGTCTGGCCGTCGGCATCAGCATCGATGATGGTCCATAGGCGCGCTGCCTCGTCAGTGGCGAAATCGCAGGAGTAGGGCACATCGAGGGCATTGCCTACGATTACTGTGGGAGATGTGGCTGACAGGCCTGTGCCGTCGGCGTTAGAGGCTGTGATGCCGTAGTAATAGCCTGCGATGTCAGTGATGTCGGCGTCAGTGAGGGTGGTCGCTGCAATGTCGGTTGCTACGGTGTATCCGTCGGGATAGCGAGTGACGGAGTAGCGCAGAGAGGAGCTGTCATACCAGCCTCCGTGGGCGCCGGTCGCCGGTGCTTGCCACGACAGGGCTATGCTGTAGCCGTCACCGGTGGCATCGGCGGTGATGCCTGTAACGGAGCCGGGGGTGTCGCGTCCTATAAAAATCTCCGGCGCTGAAGATGCGCGGCTCTCGCCGTAGCTGTTGCGTGCCACTACCTTGTATGTGCAGAGGCCGTTTGCATTGACGGCGTCAACATACTCTCCTGCGGCGCCTGCTGTTTGGCTTGAGGCGGTAAACACCTTGATGCCGTTGCGATATATGTCAATGTCTATTGGCGAGGAGATATTGTCGCCGCCGATGGTCAGCGAGGGATTGAGCCATGAGATAGTGGCGGCTTGCGCACCGGCGTCAGCAGGCGTGACGGTCAATTGTCGGGCCGGCTGAGGTGCCCGGGTGTCGTAGGCCGTAGGGTCAATGTATAGAGCCACGAGCTCTTGGTTGTCGGCAACAGAGCCGATGCGCTCAAAGGTGGCGCTATTGTCGGCAATGGTGAAGCACCCTAAAAAGCTGTTAGGCACAGCGGTGCCATCGCTGAGGGTGGAGGCGTAGAAGCCTGCCCAGTATAGCTTGCCGTCGTAGGCATTGAATTCGGCTGATTGTATCGATGATGGCGCGACGCCGCTGTCGCCCACCTTGGTGCCTAATTTGCCATTGACCTTATCAATGGTCCACAGCTCGCCGGCGTCATTGATGGCATAGAGTGTGCCGGAAGGCGCCGCGGCGAGAGCCACGAAGTTGTAGTCGCCGATGATGCCGATGCGCTCCACGCTGCAATCGCTGCTGTCAAAGGTGAAAAGAGCTAAGGGTATGTCTATGTCTTGACCATCGTCAGTCACCGTGCCTGACCCCAAGTCAAAGGCCAAGGCATATATGGTAGATGTGGAGGCGTCATAGGTCATATCCTGATAGATAAGGCCGGAGGCATCATCAAGGGCATTGTATGATGCGATAGTTGACACTTGCTTGCTGTCGATGTTGACCTTGAGTATGCGGTATGGTACCATGCCATCATCAGAATCTATCAGATAGTAGTCGCGGTTGACACATACACCGGCCCTGAAGTAGTGGCCTTCGAGGCTACACTCATCGCTGATGGCCTCGGGGGCGTTGAGGTCAAAGGATACGAGAGCAGGAACTGTAGCTTGGGTATCAGATGACCACATCCTCACGGCATAGCCGCGGTTTACGTTGGTTGCTGTCATAGTCAGTGCTACAGCTGCGGCTGATAACGTAAGGGATATTGTGCGTATAATATTCATGATTGTTATATTGGTGCTGTTGGATATATTGTCTATTTGTAGTTGCAGGAGAGTGGGTATCTGTCTGTCATACTCTTACTTGCCCGGGTCGCAGGGCGAGCATCTTCGGGGGCACGCAGGCCCGTATGGCATTGACTATTGACTCGATTAATGATGTGCGAGCATAGTTGATATTGGTGAGCATGACAATGCGGCGCGTGGGCGAGGGCAGCGCAAAACGGCGCACGAGCTCGCGCCTCTCAGCCGCCAGCAGCTCCACCGCCAGCTCTGTGACAAAGGTGATGCCGCGTCCGTTTTCCACTATGTGCATAAACGTGTCGATGCTGCTCATGCTGAATGAAGAGCGGCTTTGCTGGGCCCCCTCCATTTGGCAAAACCGCAGCAACTGATTGCGGAAGCAATGGCCCTCGTCGAGCAGCCATAGTCTCTCGTTGTGCAAGTCAGCCGTGCGCACAACGTCTTGCTCAAACAGCTTGCTTTGGCGAGAGACATAAGCATAAAATTGCTCAAAAAACAGTTCATGCTCTATGGTGCCGCTTTGGCCTCCCACATCGGCTATTATGGCGGCATCAATGTCGCCCGTTTGCAAGGCTGCCATGGCTGCCGAAGTCTTCATCTCGCTGATGTGCACATCGATATCGGGGTTGTTGTCGATGAAGTCAGGTAAGAAGCGCGGCAGCAGGTAAGGGGCAATGGTGGGGAGTATGCCTATATTGATGCGCCCGGCTTTAGAGTGGCGGTATTGAGCCGATATGTCGCTGATGCGCTCGGCCTCGATGAGTGTCTGTTGAGCCTGACGTATTATTACCGCGCCTATATCGGTAGGTTTGATGGGCTGGCTTGAGCGGTCAAAGATACGTACCTTCAGCTCGTCCTCTAACTTTTGTATCATTGCGCTTAATGTGGGTTGTGTCACATGGCAGCTGTCGGCGGCCTTGGCAAAGTGGCGGTGCTTGTTGAGGGCTACGATATACTCTAACTGCTGTAATGTCATGGCTTGGGTGGTGCGGCGGTGAATGATGTTCGTTACTACGTGTCTGCAAAATTAGCAAAAATCGGCCTAATAATAAAGTGTAGCGCGATTTTTAATGCCTTTGTCGATAATAAAAAGGCCTATAAGATGTGTCAGACGGAAATTTATCACTAATTTTGTGTCAGCAAAATATCACAGACATGAAATTTGTAGGAATAATCCCCGCACGCTACGCCTCAACGCGCTTTCCGGGCAAGCCGCTGGCTATGATAGGCGGCATGACAATGATAGAGCGCGTGTATCGCCGGGCCTCGCAGGCTCTTGATGAGGTGGTGGTGGCCACTGACGATAAGCGCATTATTGATGCCGTGGCGGCCTTTGGCGGCACGGCAGTGATGACCTCGGCCGCGCATCGCAGCGGCACTGACCGCTGCCTTGAGGCATACGACATAGTTGCCTCTGATGCCGACGTGGTGATAAACATACAGGGCGATGAGCCTTTTATAGCGCCGGAGCAGATAGCTACATTGATGCATTGCTTTGATGACACAGCGGTGGAGATAGCCACTCTGGCGCGCCCCTTTGACCCGGCATTGGGCTTTGAGGCGCTCTTTGACAGCAACAAGCCTAAGGTGGTGATGGATACGGCGATGAATGCGCTGTATTTCTCGCGCTCGATAATACCTTATGTGCGCAATCACCCATGGCAGCAATGGCTTGAGCATCAGCAGTTTTACACTCATATAGGGCTTTATGGCTATCGCGCTGATACACTGCGGCGCATCGTGGCCTTGCCGCAGTCGCCGTTGGAGTTAGCTGAGTCGCTGGAGCAGCTGCGATGGCTACAGGCCGGCATCAAAATCAGGGTGGCGCTGAGCGGCCATCAGTCGGTGGGCATTGACACTCCGGCTGACTTAGAGGCGGCAATAGCGCTTCTTAAGGAATGTGACGATTTAAAGGCATAGATTTTATAACGCAATTATTAGTGATGGTTGACCGCAAGATGGCACCGCCGGTGCGCCCCTTTGACCGCCTTGTGATGCCGGCAGAGATAGTAGAGCATCTGCCCAATGGCATCACGCTGCACTATTATGATGGAGGCAGCCAAGACGTGACGATGATGTATTATATGATGCCCATGGGTGTGGCTGATGCCTCTCACCCGGCATTGCCGACGCTGATGACGCGGCTGATGCGTCTCGGCTCGGCCGGATATAGCGGCGAGGCGCTCGCTGACGGCTACGACTATAATTGCTTTGCCGTCAACAATGTGGTCGATGCTCACTACTGCGGCTTCTCGGTGGCTGCCATCAACGGCTACCTTGATGCAGCCTTGCCGCTGTTTGCCGATATGGTGCAAAATCCGGTGCTTGACGAGGCGGCCTTTGAAGGTATGCGCCGCCGCTATGCCGTGGAGGTGGCGCAAAACCGCAGCCGTGTGGCTACGATAGCCTCTGATGAGCTTACGGCCTTGCTGGCCGGGCGCCTCCACCCCTTGGCACGATATGTCACGGCAGAGAATGTGGCGGAGGCGGATATATCCGCCGTGCGTGACTTTTATCGCGAGGCATCATCGAGCCGCGGTGTGCATGTGTTTATTGGCGGGCGGCTTGGCGATGGTGTCATTGAGCGCTATCGCTATATGTTGATGTCAGTGCCGGCGGCCACGCAGGCTGCCCCTGCCGCGACGCCTGTGTTTGAGGCTGAGCCGCCACAGCGCGTGGTGCTCCACGGCAGTGACTATGTGCAGGCGGCTGTAGCTATGGGGCTGCCGGCCGTGGGTCGCAGCCATGCTGACTACAATAATCTGCGCCTTGCGGTGGTGGCGCTTGGCGGCTATTTCGGCAGCCGATTGATGTCAAATATCAGGGAGGAGAAGGGTCTCACCTATGGCATCTCGGCATCGCTGTCGGGAATGCCCGAAGGTGCCTACATACAAATCGGGGCGCAGTGCTCCAATGAGAATGTAGATGTGGTGATTGACGAGGTCAAGCACGAGATGCGCCGTCTGGCTCATGAGCCGCCGCGAGGCGAAGAGCTTGAGCGCGTCAAGCGCTATGTGTCGGCCTCGCTGGCTTCGACGCTCGACACTCCGTTTACCATCATAGGCTATCATCGCACACACCTGTTAGTGGGCACCCCCGATGATTATTTTGAGGCACAGCTGCGAGCTATCAATGCCCTCACGCCTGATGTGATATCAGAGATGGCTCAGCGCTATATGCAGGGCGATGACGCTCGCATCGTGGTGGCGGGCAATGTGAGGTCAGCGTAGCTGCCAGAAAGCCACGGCGGCAGCTGCAGCCACGTTGAGCGAATCTACGCCGTGGGCCATAGGTATGCGCGCCACATAGTCAGACGCGGAGATGGTCTTCAGAGGGAGGCCATCGCCCTCGGTGCCCATAATAATAGCGGCGCGGGGCAGGGCGCTGAGGATAGGGGAGTCAATGGGGAGAGAGTCATCGGTGAGCGCCATAGCTATAGTCTTGAAGCCGAGGTCTTGCAGCTGAGAGGCATCGTCAATCCATGTCCACGGCACGAGAAATACGGAGCCCATCGACACGCGTATCGAACGGCGGTTGAGCGGGTCGCAGCTGTTGCGTGTGAGCAGCACCGCCTCTATGCCCAGGGCTGCAGCCGAGCGAAAGATGGCTCCAATATTGGTGGTATCGACAACACCGTCAATGACGGCCACGCGCCGCGCTCCGGAGCATACATCAGCCACCGACGCTTCAGCCGGGCGGCGCATGGCGCATAGCACGCCGCGTGTGAGGGTATAGCCGGTGAGCTGCGCCAAGAGCTCGCGAGGACCGGTATATACCGGCATCTGTGGGTGCCGAGCTATGATATCGGCGGCATCGCCCGTGATGTGACGCTCCTCACACAGCAGCGACAGCGGCTGCATGCCGGCCGAGAGGGCGGTGTTGATGACCTTGGGGCTCTCAGCGATGAATATGGCGTTGGCGGGGTCAAGGCGCGAGCGCAGCTGTGTCTCGGTGAGCGCGCTGTAGATGCGCAGCTGCGGCGTGTCAAGCGATGAGATGGCGATGATAGGCATATGGCGTGTAATGGTGATAGTGGTGCGAGGTATAAAAATCAAATGAGCGCAATCTGATGCCCCTGAAGGCGATGATTGCGCTCATTGATGTGTCCGAGAGGAGATTCGAACTCCCACAGCATTTCTGCCACTACCCCCTCAAAGTAGCGTGTCTACCAATTCCACCACCCGGACATCGGGGTTGTCTTGCGGCAAGCGCGAGGGCAACGTGAGCGAAAAACGGGACTCGAACCCGCGACCCCGACCTTGGCAAGGTCGTGCT
>JAEDNZ010000095.1 GCA_016302215.1 Muribaculaceae bacterium | reverse complement strand
CTACCACAGAGGCCATCGAAGGCGTAGAGATTAACACCCAGGTGATGAATGGCGCTATGAACTATATTTCTATCATCACCGAGCAAGAATTCACCAAATTCTTTGTAGGCGTACAAGGCGTAGATGGTCACTGGGAATATTCAGCTGCAGAGGCATCAAGCTCACGCAGCACATCTATGAGCTCATACGTCATTCCCATGATGATGAGCAACGACTACACCGGCACATCTACACTGTGCCTCGCAGCTGAGCTTGCCTCCGGCGAAATCACTCCCACCATCACGCGCAAGATAGAATACATTGAGACCATGCCCGGCGACCTCGAAATCAAACTCGCCTTCAGCAACAGCAAAGACATAGACTTGCACCTGATCACCCCCTCAGGCGAGCACATCTACTATAACAACCGCGGCGGCGAATACACCCTCGATGATGGCACTGTCATCACCTACGGCCTTGACATCGACTCTAACGCCGGCTGCAACCTTGACCACATCAACAAAGAGAACATCTACATCCCCGAAGAGCTCATCGAGGCCGGCACCTACACCGTGATGGTAGATCTCTACAGCAACTGCGACCCCTCAATCGCCACAAGCTGGTCAATCATCGCTCGCTACAAAGGCAACATCATCATACCCTCGAGCGGTGCTAACCCCGCTGTTGGCATCTATGAAATCGGCGCTCCGGCAGGCGACCACACCGAAGTCATGACCTTCTCTATCATCAACGCGCCCGAGCCTCAGGCTCAAAAGAAAGCGCGCGAGTCATGGCACTTCACCCCCGCCAAGCTCACCGAGGCTGAGCAAGCCAAGATTGACTTCGCCAATTTCTAATCCCCGCCCACCCTTAAGCCAGACCATAGGCTGAGACCCCATAGCACCACGGCGGCTCTCCTGCAGGAGGGCCGCCGTGCGCGTTTCACTGCCTGCGGCGGCGGGCGGATATTGGCAGATTGGAGAATTTTTTGTACCTTTGCGCCAAGATTTCACAGATTTGCAATTTTTAAGGTAATTTTTTATGAACTTTTCGGGTACAATAGACTTCCGCCCCAAGCTCTGGAGCGCATTGCGCCATTATTCGTCGGCACGACTCAAAGCCGACATCATCGCCGGCATCGTGGTGGGCATCGTGGCACTGCCGCTGGCCATCGCCTTCGGTATCGCCTCCGGCGTCAGCCCCACAGTGGGACTCATCACGGCCATCATCGGCGGCTTCTTAGTGTCGTTTCTCGGTGGCAACTCGGTGCAAATCGGAGGCCCCACGGGCGCATTCATCATTATAGTATATAATATTATAGCGCAATTCGGCTTGCCCGGGCTGGCCATCGCCACCGCCATGGCCGGCGTGATACTCGTGATTATGGGTGTCTTTAAGCTCGGCACGGTGATAAAGTTTATCCCCTACCCCATCGTAGTGGGCTTCACCGCCGGTATCGCTCTGACCATCTTCTCCACACAGATCAATGACTTCCTGGGCCTGGGGCTGCGCGACATTCCCGGCCAGTTCATTCCCAAATGGGGTATGTATCTGCGCAGCTTCGCCAACATTGACGCCGCTACGCTGCTCACCGGCGTAGCCTCGCTGCTCATCATCGTGCTCACACCCAAGATTTCAAAGAAGCTGCCCGGAGCGCTCATCGCCATCATCGTGGTCACAGCCGTGTCATATTTCATGCGCGAATACACATCGTGGTTTGCCGTGGAGACCATTGGCGACCGCTTTGGCGATATGCCCACCGACATCCCCACGCCTCACGGCTTCACCCTCAACATGGCCACCATCAACCTGCTGCTGCCCTCAGCATTCACCATCGCCGTGCTCGGCGCCATAGAGTCGCTGCTGTCAGCCACCGTGGCCGACGGTGTCACCGGCTCGCGCACCAACTCCAACACCGAGCTGATAGGCCAGGGCGTGGCCAACCTGGTGGTGCCCTTCTTCGGCGGCATCCCCGTCACCGGCGCCATAGCACGCACCATGACCAACATCACCAACGGCGGCCGCACCCCCGTGGCCGGCGTGGTCCACGCGCTGGTGCTGCTGCTGATATTCCTGTTCCTGATGCCGCTGATTAACTATGTGCCCATGTCGTGTCTGGCGGCCGTGCTTATCGTCGTGGCCTACAACATGAGCGGCTGGCGCACCATCGTGGCCATCTTCAAGACGCCCAAGAGCGACATCTCGGTGCTGTTGGTGACATTCCTGCTCACCGTGATATTTGACCTCACCATAGCCATAGAGATAGGCTTGCTCTTAGCCGTGGTGCTCTTCCTGCGCCGCGTGATGGAGAACACCGAGATAAAGGTATATTCCGAGCAGCTCGACGTGGCCGAGGGCACCGATGTGCCCGGCTCTGAGGTGCTCGATGTGGCTAAGGGCGTCAGCGTGTATGAGATTGACGGGCCTTTCTTCTTCGGCGTAGCCACCAAATTTGACGAGATGATGCGCTCGTCAATGAAGGCCAAGCCCATAGTGCGCATCCTGCGCATGCGCAAGGTGGCATTCATTGACGCCACCGGCCTCCACAACCTCGAGATTTTCATCACCTCATCGCGCCGCGAAGGCATACATATCGTGCTCTCCGGCGTGCGCGACAATGTCAAGGCCGCAATAGAGCATGCCGGCATCGACAAGCTCATCGGCGCTGATAATATCTGCGACCACATCACTAAAGCCGTGGTTAAAGCCAACGAAATAGCAAAAAATCGCTCAAACACTAAATAACTACTAATCAACTCGTTACAAAATAGTTTAATTTAAAACCACGTTAAAATCGAAAAAAAGTATTAAAAAAATTTCCGTGGTTCGGAAAAATAGCTTACCTTTGTAGCGTTTTTGAAGCTAAACAATTGTTTTACATTAAAATTCAAAAGAAAATGAAAAAGTTAGTTCTTTTACTTGCTGTTGTTTTCAGCGTATCTCTCTTCTCTTGTGGCAATGCAGACAAAGCTGCTGAGGCTACCGACTCTGTAGCTGCTGATAGCGCTGCTGTTGTTGAGGAAGTTGCTGCTCCCGCTGACTCTGTAGCTGCTGACAGCGCTGCTGTTGACACCGCTGCTGTAGTTGCTGAATAATCAGACAACACTGAAACACAAAAATAGTCGGTCACGCCGAGCGTGAGCGACTTTTTTTGTTTTAGTATAATTCATTTTTCTCTCTACTGACTCACTCTCACCGGCCACCCCACCTCTCGCCCTATGAAAGCGCCTCGCCTCGCCTACACCGCCCTGCTGTGCATCATGACCATAGCATACGCGCTGATGTACTATCTGACGCCTATGCAGCTCGACGATTTCATCTTCGCCGGTTATTATCGCCAATGTGCCGGCGGCTCCACCGGCTTCTCACTATCGGCCTTAGCTGACTACGTGAGCCTGGTGCGATACGAAGAAAACGGCCGCCTCGCCAACCTCCTCGCGGGGCCGTGGGTGATATGGCTCCCTAAAGCCGTGGCTGCCGCCTTGATGGCGCTATGCACCACGGCCATGATACGCCTTATGGCCAAGCTCGCGGCGCCGACGGCGCGCTATGCCCCGGTAGCCCTCGCCGCAGCATGGCTCACCGCCGGCATAGTCCTCGCCTGGCGCGAATATATATGGGTGGCTGATATGTTTCTCAACTACGTACCGGCATCGGTGTGCTTCCTCCTTTTCATCACCACCTTTAGCCGCCGCGAGGCGCGACCCGGAGCTGCTGCCACCGTTGCCGCCGCCCTGATAGCCCTGCTCACCGCCTGGTGGCACGAGGCTTGCGCCGTAGGGGGCCTCGCCGCCATCGCCGCCGTGGCGCTGACTCAGCGCCTGAGGCTCTCGCGCCGCCAGTGGATTATGACGGCAGCCTTTGCCCTCGGCACCGTCATCGTGCTCACCTCGCCCGCGATATGGCATCGCTTTGCCTTCCACGAGGCGCTCGACACATTCACCTGGCGCGGATACATCAAGCTGCTGCCCTGCACCACCATAGTCTGCGTCAGCGCCGTCATGATATCGCTGACACGCCGCGGCCGCCGATACCTGCGCCGCAGCATCACCGCCGACACCACATTCATCATGCTCGCCGCCGCCATGGTGGCCGGAGCTGCCCTGCTCGCTAAGATCAACGCCATGTCAGGGCGCGCCGCCTGGTTTGCCGAGCTCCCCGCCGCCGTGCTTCTACTATCCATGCTACGCCACGTGGCGCTGCCTCCCACGGCACGGCGCATCGCCGCCACAGCTGCCGCCGTGCTGATGTGCCTGCTGATGGCGTCGGCCATCCGCTGGCAAGCCATATATCGAGACCACGACACCGCCGTATGGGCGAAAATCAATGCCTCGCCTCACGGCACCGCCTTCTGCGACGACGCGCCGCAATGTCCGCGAGCCACCACCCTCTTCTACCCCACTTACATGACATGGAGCGAGAAAGGCCAATACCTGGCGGCGAGCGCCTACTGCGGCAATCGCATCATCGCCGTAGTGCCGCAGTGCCTTGACAGCCTCACCTCGCTTGACCGGCTCACGCCCATACCCGGCAGCGCCGGCCTATACGCCTTTGGCAGCGCCGTGGTGGCGCGCAACGGCGCCGTGCCCTCGCCCTCGGATATTGACATCTACGACTACATGCAGCTCACCTACCACGCCACCGACGGCTCCACTTACTGGAACGTGCCCTCGATAGCCCACCGCTTTATCACCAACGCCGGCGACACCCTCATCAACGTGCGTCCCGGCTACTGGCGCGTCAAAGGCCCGTTTGCACGCATCGACACCTTCTCACGTTAACATAAAAACAAACGCCACTATGCCACGCCTCATCATCAGCCTGCTCGCCATCATCGCGATAGCCATCGCGAGCTATGCCGCGCGCACCGACACCATAGCCATCAGCACCACGTATGTAAGTCCGGCGCCTGTCAAAGCCGTTGTCATCACCCCCGATGCCGCCGACACTTACCCCGCCGCGCAGTTTCCCACGGTGTATCTGCTCAACGGCTTCGGCGGCGACCACCGCTCGTGGTCCATTATATGCCCCGAGCTGACCACAATGGCTGACCGCTACGCCATGATACTTGTGATGCCCGACGGCCGCGACAGCTGGTACTTTGACTCACCCGTTGACCCGGCCATGCAGATGGAGTCGTTCATCACGCGCGACTTAGTGCCTTACATTGATAGCCACTACCCCACTATCGCCGCCCCCCGCCATCGCGCCATCACAGGCCTCAGCATGGGCGGCCACGGCGGGCTATATCTCATGCTCCGGCACCCTGACATCTGGCTCGGCGGAGGCAGCACCAGCGGAGGCGTCAACATAGAGCCGTTTCCCTCAAAATGGAAAATCACCGACCGCCTCGGCCCCTACGAGACCAACAAACAGCGCTGGCATGACAACACCATAATCAATATGCTCGACCGCGCCACCTCCGGCATGCACATCATCGTGGACTGCGGCACCGAAGACTTCTTCTACGCCGAAAACCTGCGCCTGCACCAAGCCATGCTCGACCGCGGCATAGCTCACGACTTCATCTCGCGCCCCGGCACTCATTGCATAGCCTATTGGCGCAATTCTATACTATATCAACTACTATTTTTCAACAGCTTCTTTTCCGCACAATGATACTGCGCAGCCTCTCGCTCTCCAACTTCAAAAACATAGCTCGCGCCGAGCTACGCTTCTCGCCCAACATCAACTGCTTTGTGGGCGACAACGGCATGGGCAAAAGCAACCTCCTCGACGCCATTCACTACCTGTCGTTCGGCAAGAGCTTTGCCACCCTTACTGACAATGAGCTGCTGCGCCACGGCGAGGACTTTGCCATCATGCACGCCGAATACCGGCGCCGCGACGCCGACGAGACGCTCTCGGTAGGCATGCAGCGCGGCCGCCGCAAATCATTCAAGCGCGGCGGCAAGGAATACCGACGGCTCAGCGAGCACCTCGGCCTCTTCCCCTCTGTGATGATTTCGCCCGCCGACTATGCCCTCGTGGCCGGCGCCCCCGACGAGCGCCGCCGCTTCATCGACATGGTGCTCGCCCAGCACGATGCAGCATACTACGAGGCCCTCGTCAGATACAACAAAGCCCTGGAGCAGCGCAACAAACTGCTGCGCGACGAGATAGCCAACCCCACGCTCTACGCCGCCGTAGAGGCGCAGATGGTCCACGCCGCCGACATCATCACCGACACCCGCCGCCGGCGCATCGCCGCCCTATCAGAGATTTTCAACCGATACTACGCCGCCATCGCCGCCTCAAGCGAGAGCGTCACGCTAAACTACAAATCATACGCCGCCGCCGATGACCACACGCCTCTGGCGCAGCTGCTCGACGACGCCCGACGACGCGACACCGTGCTCCACTACACCTCCGTGGGCCCCCACCGCGACGACCTCGAGATGACCCTCGACGAGATGCCCATGCGCGCCACAGCCTCGCAGGGCCAGGCCAAGACCTTCACCATAGCACTACGCCTCGCACAATACGAGTTTCTCAAGCAAGCCACCGGCCTCAAGCCCCTGCTGCTGCTCGACGACATCTTTGACAAGCTCGACGCCTCGCGCGTGGAGCGCATCATCAAGCTCGTGGGCTCGCCCGACACCTTCGGCCAAATTTTCATCACCGACACCAACCGCAAGCACCTCGACGAGATAATGCCCACCAACGGCGACGACTTCAAAATGTGGCGCGTCGCCAACGGTGTCTTCGAGCCTTTTGTATGACACGCCCTGACCGCGCCGACCTATGAAACCGTCATCGCCAAAACAAGTGGGCCAAATCATCAACGAGATGATAGCCGCCACGGGCCAAACCGACACATACTACGCCCAGCGCGCCTGCTACGTATGGGCCGACGTGGTGGGACCCACCATCAACCGCCTCACAGCCCGCCGTTATGTGGAGCGCGACACCCTGCACGTGTTCATCACCTCAGCGCCACTAAAAAACGAGCTGCTATACCTCACTGACACACTCATAGCTAAAATCAACGAAGCCGTGGGCCGAAACGTTATAAATAAAATCGTAATTCACTGACACCATCATGAAAGCTCCCGACCCCAAATACCCCCTGCGCCACATCACCCCGGTGCAGATACGCTTCAACGATATCGACATTCTCGGCCACCTCAACAACGCCGTGTATCTCCAATTTCTCGACCTCGCCAAGGCCGCTTACTTCAGAGACGTGCTCGCCGAGATGTTTGACTTCAACGCCATAGAACTGGTGATAGTGCACATTGACATTGACTTCTACGCCCCGTCGTTCATTGACACGCCGCTGCAAGTGCTGACGGCCGTGACGCGCATCGGCGACCGCTCACTCACCGTGGAGCAGCGCGTAGT
>JAEDNZ010000094.1 GCA_016302215.1 Muribaculaceae bacterium | reverse complement strand
TGACAAAGCAAAAATCAAGGCGGTATATAACCACATACCGGCATTTTTAGCAAAGGAAAACAAGCGCTTTCAGATAACGAAAATAGGCCGTAATGCACGCAACCGCGACTATATCGGCACCGTAGAGTGGCTTGCCGATGCCGGCATCGTCAACGTGTGCTATTGCATGGCCATGCCTGAATTGCCGCTGAAGGGCAATTACGACCCCAAGTCATATAAGCTGTACTTTAAGGATAGCGGCCTGCTGATGGCGTCGCTCGACGAAGAGGCTCAGCTTGAGGTGAGGATTAACCGCAATTTCAACACCTACAAAGGCGCCATATATGAGAATATCGTAGGCGATATGCTGGTGAAGCAAGGCTATGCGCTATACTACTATAAATCTGACGCTCCGGCTATCGAAATCGACTTTTTTATACGCAACGCCGACAGCCTTATCCCCATCGAAGTGAAAGCCTCTGATGGCACATCGATATCGATGAAGAAACTGATTGCCGGCGACAAGTATGCCGACATCAAGTTTGGCATCAAGCTATGCAATAAGAACATAGGCTTTAACGGCGCGGTATATACATTTCCATACTTCCTCACCTTCCTGCTGAAGGAGGCTCTGGCGCGGGGGCTGGCGGCTGATTAGCGGCGACCGCCGGTGAGCACGGCGAGGGCGGCCGGGCAGAGGCGTCGCAGCGCCGCATACAGCAGCGGCAGCAGAGCGCCGATGCTGACATACACGGCGAGGAGCGTCAGCAGCACCTCCACATCAGTGTGCGGCGCTATGATGCTGAACACCAGCGGCTTGTAGAAGTAGAAGATTATCACATGGGCGGCATACACAAAGAATGACACCGAGGCCCAGAATTTCAGATGCCTGAAGGTGAAGCGGCTGACAGCCCACGCCGACAGCCCTATGGCCAGCACGATGAACACTACGAGGTTGATATTATGCACCATGGCCGTGAGCCGCGGATAGCCCTCGGCGAGCGCCATACACAGCGCTGCGAGCGCCACATAGGCCACGGCGGCGTAGGGCAAGGCGCGGCGGCTCAGCGACCCGATATCCACGCGCCGCATGTTGAGGTAAGCTCCGCCGTAGAAAAACATCAGCGCCGGCGAGATAAATCCGGCATAGCTGTTGGGGGCATAGGTGTAGGCCCAGAGCCAAAACAGGGCGAGCACCGCCATCATCAGGGCGCCACAGCGGCGCAGCAGCCTATAGCCTAAGGGCATCAGCGCCACGGCTATCATCAGGTCGCGCACAAACCATAGCGAGCCATCGTGGGGCCAGTAATTGCCGGGCTTGATGCCCACAAAGCCCCAGATGCATGACTTGACGCTGTAGTAATAGTCGGCTCTCCCGGGCAGGTAATCAGCGAGCAGCGGCAGCGTCAGCGCTATCGCCACGATGAGGGCTATCGCGTTCCACAGCAGATAGGGCACAAGCAGGGTGTTGACACGGCGGCGCAGCTTGTCGCGATAGATGGTAGCGGTGAGCTGCTGCAGGCCGTTGACAAAGAGGTAGCCCGAGATTAAGAAGAACGCGGGTATGGCAAAGCCTCGGGTAAAGGCGTCGGCCACGGCGATGGCGCTCTGCACCGCCGGGTAGTCGGGGAGGGTGTATGCGCATGCCGACGTGGCCACGACATCAGGCTCGATGACATGGTTGAGCACGGTGACCATGCTCAGCGGCCAACGGGCGGCGCGCAAGGCCATCGAGGTCAGGTCAGAGCAGCGCCAAGGCTCAGCCTCGGCAATATGTGACTTATTATCGGTGACAGCGCTCATAGCTTGGCGATGAGAGCAGATGCTTGGGCTGCGATGCCCTCACCGCGGCCGGTAAAGCCCAGCCGCTCTGTAGTGGTGGCCTTGACTGACACGGCGTCAATGTCGAGGCCCAGGTCGGCAGATATGTTGGTGCGCATCTGCTCAATGTAGGGCAGCATCTTGGGTGCCTGCGCTATGATGGTGACATCAACGTTGACGGCGGCAAAGCCCTTGTCGCGCAGCAGGGAGCACACGGCGCGCAGCAGCACGCGCGAATCTACGCCTCGCCAACGCTCGTCGCTGTCGGGGAAATGCCGCCCGATGTCGCCCATGGCGGCTGCGCCGAGCAGCGCGTCGCATAGGGCATGCAGCGCCACATCGGCATCGCTGTGACCCAGCAGGCCACGCTCGTAGGGGATAGCGACGCCGCAGATGATGCAGGGGCGGCCCTCCACGAGGCGATGCACGTCAAAGCCGTTGCCCACGCGCAGTGAGGTGATGATATGTGAAGCCGAGTCGCACATAAATGGGGGAGGGCTGTGATGGTAGTTACGGGTGTGGGGAGGTTACTTCTTGCGCTTGCCCAGGAGGTCCTTGAGGCCGTCCATATCAAAGGTGAGGGTGAAACGCAGCGTCTGGTCCAGCGGCGAGCTCTGAGCCGTGGCGAGCATATATGAGGCGTCGAGGCGCACCACATTGAGCGAGAAGCCGGCGCCGAAGCCAAAGTATTGGCGGTTGCCCTTATACTGGTTCTCGTAGAAATAACCGGCTCGGAGGAAGAATTGCTGATTGTAAGAATACTCGGCGCCAAACGACCATGTAATCTCGCGCAACTCCTCTTTGAAGCCGCCGGGTGCATCGCCGAACGACTTGAAGATGCCGGTGAACGACGACATATTTTCCCACTCCTCCAGGGCATCAAGGTATTCCTGCTGGCCCTCGGTGGTGGAGGTGTCGTAATCGCTCTCGCGGGGGCGTGCCGGCACAAGGAGCTTGTTCATATCCAGGTTGAGCGATAGGTTGTGATAATCAGCCAAGGGGAAGGTGAACGAGGTGCCCAGACGCAGGTTTGTGGGGAGGAATGCGGGGTCCTCGCCGTTGTTATACGACACCTTCGTACCGATATTCGAGATATTCCAGCCCCAGGACCACTGACACTCGTTGCGGCCTATCACGGGATAGGTGGTGAAGTAGCCCGAGATGTCGGCCGAGAAGGCTGACGCTCCCGATGTCTGCTCTCCGGCGTAAGAGTCAGAGAATCCCAAGTCAGAATATATGTATCTGAATACCACGCCCATAGAGAATTTCTCTGATAGCTTGCGCGAGTAACCCAGGTCAAATGCCATCTCGTAGGGGTTGATGGTGGAGGTGGCGGTGCCGCCGTAGTCAGAGGTGTTGACCTCACCGAGCGAGAAATATCGCAGCGAGGCGCTGAGCGCCTGGTTGTCGCCCGACCCTATCTTCCAATACCCGGCCACATTAGCGAGGAAGATGTCGCTGACGAGTTTGCGCAGCCACGGCGTGTAGCTGAGCGACACGGCGGCGGTGCTGTAGGCAAAGGCATATTTGGAGGGGTTCCAGTACTGCGAGTTGACATCGGGGTCCGAGGCCACGCCGAGGTCGCCCATAGAGGCTCCTCGGGCATCGGGGGCGATGCTCAGCGAGGTGACGCCCGTCTCGATAGGGTTGAACTCGTTCTTCTGCGCGCGCGCCGTGAGGGCAGCGAGGCCACACACGCCAAGCAGCACGCTTATTATAGCTGTATGTTTCAGTTTCATCTATCTTGTTGCGGTTAAATACACAGTAATATAACTGAATAAATCGCAAATTATTGCACGGCGAGGTGCTAAAAGCGCAAAATACCTAATTTTAGGTATTGCCGGGCAGCGCCGCCGTGGCTAACTTTGCATCGTAAATCGGCAGCATACGCCGCCGCGAGCCATAAAACTCACACAAATAGAGATTTGTTTTTTTACGGAATTGTTTTTTTGTTAGCACAGCGCGCTCCCGCCGGGCAGGCCGGGAGCGCCGCTATTATAAGCGGTGCTACTTAAAATAGTAGGATAGGCGCACAAACCACTCGCGATTTCGAGCCGAGAAGTTGTCAAGCAGCTTTGTGCGCAGCACATAGCTCATGCCCCAGGTGTAACCGAAGCTCACCTGATAGTTGCGCCAAAGCTCCACGCCGCCGCCCACGGAGAGGCCGAGGTCTCCGCCGGCATAGTCAAAGGCATCGCAGCGGCCGTTGGCGATGCGTATGGTGAAGTCGGGGCCACCATAGACAAATGGGGCTATCTTCTCCTCAAGGCCGTTCATGCGCGTCCATTTGAAGCGCAGATGCAGCGGTATGTGCAGGTAGTGCATATACACGCGCTCGTTGCCGTAATCCTCGGCCCATATCGTCTTGCTGCCCAAATCTACGGTGGCGCCTTTTTGGCTGTAGAGCAGCCCGAAGTCGATGCCGAAGCCTATGCCGGGAAACATCATCTCGGCGGTGACGCCGGCGCCATAGCCCACGGCTTGGCTCACGGGCACCAGGTCTTGCTTAAACTTAAGGTCATTATAAGTGACCGAGGCTGTTGCGGCCCAGCGAAACTGAGCGGCAGCGCGCTCGGGCAGCACGGCCACGGCGGCCAGCGCTATCACTAATATTATATGGTGGCGACTTATCTTCATCAATCGTTCATTTTGTTGCGGTTAAGGGTGGTGTCGGGGGGTTCGACGGCGCAAAGTTAGCAGAAAAAGTCCAATTATTATCAATATTTTCAATTTTTAATATAAAGTGGCGATAGAGGCGCCACACAGGCCGCCTCGTGGCATAAAAATATGATTTCTATGTCAAAAATGTCACTGGATTGATATAAAAAGTCACTGGATTGATACCCGGCCGGGGCTGTTACTTAGTAAATTTGCACATTCAGAGATTGCTATCATTAATTTCACAACAATAAATCACAACAAACAAAACCTCACAAACATGAACATCAAGCAATTAGTGAGAGCCGCACTTGCTGTGGCGCTCATCGGCGGATGCGCTATCACAGCTGACGCCCAGTTTGGCAAGTTGGGCAGCAAGCTCAAGGACAAAGCCAAGAAAGCCGCCACAGAGACCGTAGATAAGAGCAAGAAAAAGGCCAAAGAAGAGGCCACGAGCAAGGTGGCCGAGCAGACCGGCATCACGTCGGAGTCCGGCACATCATCAGAGACCGTATGCTACTCCACTACGCCCAACCGCCTGGTCGGCTGTCCCGACTATCGCAAGACCTACAAGCCCAGCGATGCCGCCAAGGCCGCAGACCCCGATGCCACCAACAGCACCGTGAGCTATGGCTTCAACAAGAGCATAGGCGATATACATGCCGCATACGAGCAGTTTGACAAATCGGTGAGCCTCTATCAGCCTTACTACAGCGGCGAGAACAAATTCTTCTGGGAGCTTGGCGGCGATGACTATCAAAATCGTCTCGGCTACTATATTTCGTATATGAAGAAAAACCTCCTTGCCGAATATAACAGCCAATTTTGCCCCGACTGGGCGCAGATAGACCCAAATGACAAGAGCATCGTGGTGCCCGCTGATGAGACCTTCCTCAACCCCTGGATGTGCCAATATATCGCCGACCCGACCTCCAAGACCGCTTTCACTCTGTATATTTACGCATATACCTACTATGCTTTACCCAGAGTCTTTGCTATGAGGCATTACAATATGAAAGACGAACAACAAGGCCTTGTATCAGATAAGACGATGCTACCCGGCGGTTTCGCTCAGATGAAAAGAGCTCGCGCCGCTGCTGCGTTGGAATTAGCAACAACAGTTATGCCCATTGAAACCATTATTGAGTTAGCACAATCATTTGTTACCAGAATGGATAACGAAAGTGAGGACTCATTCTCTCGCTTCTTCAACTTTGTATTGGCCGAAGGCACTATGCAACTTATCTCCAAGCACGATGACTATGACAATCATAGCAATGACACCGCTCTGCGCAAAGTATCTATGGCTATTGACGCAACAAAGGGTCATGAACTTGAGCTTGCTTACAAGGCTGATGCCGGGCCGAGCATCGACGAGCCTAAGGGCGTAGCTGTCAGCGCCGACATAAAGGCTGCCGGTACAAAGGCAGGCAAGGAATACGCCGGCGACAAGTTTGAGAAGGTAATATTCCTTTCTTCCAAATGGAAAACCCTCAAGAACCCCAACTACCCCTATGAGGTTAGAGGCCACGTGATTGACTGCGCCGTCGTGATTAAGCGCGGCGACAAGCGTCAGCTGCAATACACCGCGCTGATGAAATCACCTGATGGCTCGCGCTACTTTATGCAGGCCGCCGGCGATGCCCTATATCACAACCTCAAATAATCACACTCACTGATTTCATCACCTACACATAAGGGCTTGCACCGCAGCGGTGCAAGCCCTTATATTATATGAGTCCTCGGCGCATCAGAAGCGCGGATGGCCGGCCGGAGCACCGGGAGGCGGGCCGGGGAGGCCGCGGTAGCGGTCGTCTTCGTTGCGGTCACGCGGCTGCTCGCCGGCAGCAAAGGTGGTAAACTTGTAGGCAAACGTTATCATGAAATAGCGGCCCAGCGAGTTGGTGATTTGGTCCTCGATATAGTTGGCGGTGACGGTGCGGTTGACATTGGTCTGCTGGCGCAGCAGGTCGTAGGCCTTGAGCGAGATGGTGGCGTTGCGTCCGCGCAAAAATTGGTATGAGATGGAGGCATTCCACAGCCATTGGTTCACATCGTAGCCGTCAGAGTATCCGCTGGTGGCGTTATACACCAGCTCGCTGTTGAGCACGATGCCTATGGGGGTGTAGTAGGTGGCGTTGAAGGTACCGCCGTAGGTGTGCACGGTGCGGTCAGCCGACGTTTGGGCGGTGTTGGAGGTGGTCTGCAGCCTATATGTGGGTCGCAGCTCCAGCTCTATGTCGGTAGGTCGCCAGGCAAAGCTGAAAAACTCCATCAGGCCGAATGTGCCCGAGGCGTTGCGCACATCGTTGTTGTAACCCACGGTGCGCGAGTAGCTGAGCGCCAGGTGGTTGTTGAAAGTGAAGGCCTTATTGCGCAGCGGCATTGATATCATGGTCATGGCGCGCACGTTCCACACGCCGTTGACATTCTCATAGGTGGTGACTTGTCCGCCCGTCTGCGGGTCAAAGGCTGTGCGCGAGATAATAGAGTTCTGCGTCACGTTGGCAAAGGCCATGGCCATGATGGAGCGCTGCTGCTCGGCGTTGAAATCCTGAAAGCGCAGCCTGATGTTGTGAGTGAACGAGGGGTCCAGCTCGGGGTTACCGATGACGACGCGCAGAGGGTCGCTCTTGTCGGCCACGGGCTGTAACTGGGCCATGGTGGGCTGCGACGAGCGCCCCGTGTAGTCAAAGTTGAATGAGCGGCTCTTGCCCAGCTTGTAGCGATATCGCAGATAGGGGGCGTAATTCCAGACCCATCGGGTGGGTATGTTGCGCGCCGCGTTGATGAGGTCCTCCGAGCGCGACATCTGCGGCACCAGCGATGCGCCGACGTCGATGCTGCCGGTGCGCGACACATGCTTGTAGCCCAAGCGTATGTTTTGGTTCATATAGT
>JAEDNZ010000093.1 GCA_016302215.1 Muribaculaceae bacterium | reverse complement strand
GCGCTGGCAGCTGCTTACGCCGCCGCCCCCGACCGCTTGGTCATACTCCACACCAACGACACCCACTCCACCATTGACCCCACGCCTGACACTGACGAGGGCGGCATACTCCGCCGAAAAGTCATCATTGACAGCGTCAGAGCCTGCGAGCCTAATGTACTGCTAATAGATGCCGGAGATGCCGTCCAAGGCACACTATACTTCAATCTTTACAACGGCCATCTGGAGCAAGAGCTGATGAACGCCCTGGGATATGACATTCGCATCATCGGCAACCACGAGTTTGACAACGGCATTGACTCGCTCGCCTCTTTCATCAGCGAGAGCAAAGCAGCACGCCTTTGCACCAACTACGACTTGCGCTTCACGCCCCTCAAGGGCTTGTTCAAGAGCTTTGAGATACGTCAGTATGGCAATCGCCGCATCGGCTTCATCGGCATCAACGTAGCGCCTGAAGGTCTAATAGCCCCGCACACGTGCCCGGGCGTGATTTACGAGGACGCCATCAAGAGCGCAAATGTCGCCGCTCGTTGGCTCAAAGAGAAATGCCGCGTTGATGCCGTCGTCGCCATCACTCACATCGGTTATGACGATGGCCGCACCTCCGACATCGCATTAGCCGAGCAAAGCGCCGATATCGACATCATCATCGGCGGGCACTCTCACACTATGATACAGCCCGCGCCGGTTGGCGACAAGGCTCCGCGCCCTTGGATCACCAACAGCAAAGGCGTGCCCGTGCTTGTGACTCAGGTCAAAAGCAAAGGTGTGGCTATTGGCGAGATTGATATCGATTTAAGCGATATGTCAAAAACATATCGCGTGCACAAGGTGGACAGACGCCTCGACAGCCGCGTGGATAAAAGTTGCGACGCAATGATTGCGCCATACCGCGCCGGTGTGGATTCGTTGCTCTATAAATGCAAGGTGGGCGTCAGCGCCATTGACCTGCCTCAGGAGAGCACCGAGCTCCTCAATTTTGCCTCTGACTTTATGTATGACTGCGGCTCATCGCTCGCTAATGACATTGACTTTGCCATCATGAACAAAGGCGGCCTCCGTTGCAGCCTCCCCAAAGGCGACCTGACCGAAGGACGCCTGATAATGCTGATGCCTTTCAATAATTTCCCCACGGTGATTGACATCAAAGGCAGCGACGTGGCCGAAGCAATCAAGCAGATGTGCTCCATCGGAGGCAACGGCGTAAGCCATCAAGTGGCGGTGCGATATGACAGCGCCACATGCGAGCCCATAGAAATCACCATCAACGGCAAGCCCCTCGACCCCGACCGCACGTATCGTGTGGCTACGATAGATTATCTGGCCAACGGCGGCGACTATATGCCCTCGCTGACTCGCCACACCACCGTGGCAATGGCCACCCGACGCCTATATTTCTACCTCATTGACTATGTAAGGCAGTGTCAGGCTCAAGGCGTGGCGATAGCGCCGACGGGCGAGGCTCGCTTCGTGGCTCAATAGTAATATGTATCAGAAGACTATGACCCGACACATATTATCTATCATTATAGCGGCTGTCATCGGCAGCAACGTCATCGCTGCCCCACGCCCCACCACCTTGCTCCAACGTGTTGACAGCGAACAATGCCGCAGATGGGTTGACTCGGTCTATAACACTCTCAGCAAGCGTCAGCGAGTGGCGCAGCTGATGTTCCCAAAAGTCAGACCGCGCAATTTGGCGCAGGCCAAAGCCGAGGTTAAGCAGTATATCGGCATCAGCGGTATGGGAGGCCTGCTCTATGACCACGCCTCGCTCGAGGAATATGCCGAGCTTACCAACTATGCTCAATCCATAGCACACGTACCCGTAATGCTCACCTTCGATGGCGAATGGGGCCTGGCCATGCGCATCAAAGGCACACCGCAATACCCCAAAAACATGGGCCTCGGTGCCATACAAGACCCCAAGCTGCTCTATAACTACGGCCGCGAGATGGCGCGCGAGTGCCGCCTGCTGGGTATTCATGTGAATTATGCCCCGGTGCTCGATGTCAACTCCAACCCGCGCAATCCCGTCATCGGCTATCGCTCCTTCGGCGAAGACGCCCACCGCGTCAGCGCACTCGGCGTGGCATATTCGCGTGGCCTCGAAGATGGCGGCGTCCAAGCCGTGGCAAAGCACTTCCCCGGGCATGGCGACACTGATACTGACACCCACAAGTCATTTACCGTCGTCACGCACAATCGGGCGCGTCTTGACAGCACCGACCTCAAGCCCTTTGCTGACTTCATCAAGGCCGGCTGCTCCGGCGTCATGGTCGGACATATCGCCGTGCCCGCGCTCGATAGCAGCAATATGCCGGCATCGCTCTCACACGCTATTACCACCGACCTGCTGCGCCGCGAGCTTAAATTCACCGGGCTTATCCACACTGACGCCTTGGAGATGCGCGGTGCCGTGTCTCCCGGGCGCAACAATGCCGTAGCCGCGCTCATGGCCGGTGCCGACGTACTCGAGTCATCGCATCACCCCGAACGCGATATCGACGCCATTCTCGCTGCCGTCAACGACGGACGCATCTCCGAAGCCGAAATTGAGCAGCACTGCAAGCGCGTGCTTACATATAAATATGCTTTAGGGCTGAGCAAGCGCCCCGAGCCCATTAACATCAAGACCCTGAAACGCGACATTAACTCGCCGCAGGCCGACCGCGTAAACCGCGACCTTGCGTGCGCCTCTATCACCGCCCTGCGCAACGACGGCCAAATACTGCCTATCGGCAACCTCGCCCACTCTCACATCGCCGTGGTCAACATCGGAGCCGCTGCCGACAATGACTTCACCGCCACCTGCAGGCGTTATGCGGCATGCGATGCTTACGCTAACAACGGCGGCAGCTTCGGCGCAGCCACCATCTCGGCGATAAAAGAGCATGATGTGGTGATAGCAGCCGTTTATGACGATGACGCCATCGCGCGAGCCGCGCTATCGCAGCTCAAAGACTGCCGCGGCCTGATATGCGTTTTTATGATCAACCCCTACAAGATGAGCAAATTCAGCGACGCCCTGACCAAGGCAGCGGCGCTGCTGATAGCCTATGATGACACCCGTTACACTCGCGAGGCGGCAGCCATGGGCCTTTTCGGCGGCATATATGTCAACGGCAAGCTCCCTGTCGATTTGCCCGGCGTAGCGGCCCTCGGCACCGGCCTGACATTACGCAAGACGCGTCTGGGTCGCTCATCGCTGATCGCCGAAGGCTTACGAGCCTCGCTCTCTGACAGCATCGACTCGCTGGTAAATGCCGGCCTGCGCTCCGGCGCTTTTCCCGGATGCCAAGTCCTCGTCGCTCGCAATGGCAACATCGTCTATGACCGCTGCTATGGTAAAGTGACAGCCGGAGGAAGCCCCGTCACGCCGGCCACGCTGTATGACCTGGCTTCGGTCTCTAAAGCCGTGGGCACTCTGCCCGGCATTATGAAGACATACGACATGGGCTTGCTCGACATTGACAAGCCCGCCGCTTATTACATCCCAGGCCTCCGGGGCTCCGATAAGAGCGACATCACCGTCAAGCAATTACTCTATCACGAGTCCGGAATTCCCGCGGCGCTGAATATGTTTGAAACGATGATTGACACCGCTTCATACCAAGGCAAACTCATCACCCCACGCAAAGATGCTCTCCACACCATCAAGATACAGCGTGGTGCCTACGGACACAGCTCCGGCAAGCTCCGTCGCGACATCACAGCGGCTTCGGCATCTGCCGCAATGCCCTTGACGGCGGCGCGAGGCATATATGTAGGTCAGGCCACGATTGACACCATCATGAGCAGCATCTACAACATACCGCTTAGGTCCTCGAAAAAATACACCTATTCCTGCCTGAATTTCGCCCTGCTTATGGACCTCGAGCAGAGGCTCACCGGCCGCCGCCACGACACATTTGTCACCGACAGCGTATGGGCTCCATTAGGCGCTTACAACACCTGCTACACACCCCTATCGCATCACCACAAGGCGGCTACGATAGCCCCTACCGAGCGCGACACATACCTGCGCCGCCAAATGGTGCACGGATATGTTCACGATGAGATGGCCGCCTTCATGGGTGGGATATCGGGCAACGCCGGCGTCTTCTCCACCGCCGATGACATTGCCAAGATATGCCAAATGTGGCTCAATGGCGGCACATACGGCGATGCAAGGATACTCACGCCGCCCACGGTCAACCTATTCACCACGAGCAAGAGCCCCACTTGTCGCCGAGGCCTGGGCTTTGATAAGCCCGATACATCCAATCCCGACAATTCGCCCACTTGTGAGGAGGCCGGCCCCGAGGTCTTTGGACACCTGGGATTTACAGGCACCGTCTTTTGGGTTGACCCAAAGCATCAGCTGATTTTCGTGTTCCTCACAAACCGCGTCAATCCCACGCGCGACAATGCCGCTTTCTCGCGCCTTAACATTAGGCCAAAGCTCTTCTCGCAAATATATCAAGCTCTCAACTGACTCTATCATGGCTAAGCACAACGACACCGGACACTGGGGCGAAGACATTGCCTGCGAAGAGCTTGTCAAGCAAGGCTACAGCATCATTGAGCGAAATTGGAGCACTATGCGCCACGAGATTGACATCATCGCCGGCAAAGGCAACCGTATCATCTTTGCCGAGGTGAAGACGCGCACCAACATCGACGATGACCCCATCGACGCCATAGACCGCCGAAAGATGCTCAAGATGATAGCCGCAGCCAACCTCTACATCCAGTCATTGTCTGTCGAGCCGGAAATTCAGTTTGACATATTCGCCATCACCGGCACGCCCGACGACTACCGCGTGGAGCACATTGACGACGCCTTCTATCCGCCGCTAAAGACTTACTGACCCTCGACCGGCCCCCGAGGGGCGCAATGGTCAGTCCGGGGCATTAAAATACCCTGTCGTGTATGGATTGTCGTGAAGCAGCCGCACTCCCAACGGCTTGCCTGTGACAAGCGGGAACGAGCTTTCTCCGCTGCGAAAAGTAGCCGTGAAGCCACCATCCTCAAGGGCTACAAGCTCAATATGCAGCGGACTCGTATCCTGAACCAAGTTTGCTACCAATCGCCTTGTACTTCCATTGGCTTTTGCATCACCGACGCGATGAAAAGACCCATTACGATGGTACTCCACCACCTCATCATCTATCCTGATGCGCCAATCGCGCGACAGATACACCACAAAATTGTCTATCACATAGTATCCCGTCACATCATCGCTCGCCTCGATATCCACCTTGGAGCCATCGCCAAGCTCAGCCATCACCCCTTGGCCCGACACATCGGCATAGGGCTGAAGCCATTGTGCGTCGCTGATGCCATAGAGGGGAGCGCCACAACTCGTATTGCCATCTATGACAGCATCTACGATACTGTATAGCACCACGGTGCCTTTATCTGTGCGTATCACAAGATATGGGTTGACATCGTTGCCGAAGTTGGCATCTACCAATTGCACGCAATTGCCTTCAATACCTGACAGGTGCACCGTGGTGCCTATCATAGACTTTGCGCCACGGCTCGCGGCGAGCTCTCTGCATTTGGCGAGATTTGGGTGCAGCACCACGCCGCCTTCGGCCGTGATGTCGGCCGTGTAATAGTCGCCGGCGATAGGCGCTTCGGCTGCGCCGCCGATGTTTGACTCCATCATAGCGTCATCTACGGGCACGCCATCACCCCCGATGGCTATGCTGTCATTGGAGCCCATTTGCGTGCCCGCCGACTGCGCACAGGCACCCATCAACAGCGACGCAGCGATTACTGCCGCATAAGCAAGACAGGTTTTCATAACTTACCGTTTATTTGTTTGAGCTATACCTCGGACTTATCGCCACTCGTCAAGGGCGGCTGGAAGTCGTATGTCGGTAAGGCAGGATATCTGTGTCACAAACCACTGGCCGGTAGAGGGCTTCTCGCGCAGCAGCACCGGCCCCGGGGAGTCGGCACCGCCGCTCTTGACCATCAGTCGCGCACGGTTTTTCTCATTGAACGACACGCTGTTTGAGCTGACCTTGATTTTGTATGGCACAGTGGGCGTGTAGTTGTTGTCAGGCGTTGCCCCCTCAAAGAAGGCAAAAGCCTTATATCCCTTGCCATCGCGCAACCGCTCTGATATGAATTTATGAAACGCCTCATACTCAGTGCCCGAATTAGGGCGGCACAGATAGTCAAGCATCTCAAAGGTTGCTTCCCTATCGTTCTCATAATTGCAAAGCACTGCCATGCACAGCGCTACCACTTTGTATGGCGTGTCCATTGATGCCTCAGGCAAGGCTTTAAGCTCATCAAGCGTCGTCGGCAGCTTCTCAAAAGTGATGGTCACCGTCTTGTCGTAGTTGAAGTTGCCGCTGCGTATTCGATTTTCGGCTTTGTTGACTTCCGAACGCACCCTGCTGCGTGCTTCACTCTTAGCTCGGCTGATGATGCTGTTGAGGTCTTGCGATTGTGCTGTAAAAGCCACGCACAGCAACAGCAATAATAATGCTTTAGCTCTCATTTCTAATAAGATAGATTTCAAAGGTGAAATAAAATGTTGAAGATTTTAAGGTGTAATAGCTTACCCGCCGCGCTCGGCGGTCGCTCTGCAAATTTACACTTTTTTGCCATTTGACGCAACATTGTGCTATAAAAAAGTGACTGAATTGTCCTGAGATGCCGGCGCTGAGATGCCGGCGCTCATCGCCGCCCTTGACCCACGTCTTCACAACCCAGCAAGCTGACAGCATTATGCTATTCAACATATACACTTGTCATAACAAACTATTTGAGTACCTTTGCACCCGTATAATCTCAAAAACGCAATTCAAGTATGAAGTTTGTCAATTATTTGTTAGCATCATTAGTATCACTCGCAGCCGTTTCGTGCACCAAGCACTTTGAGGATTACAAAGATGCCGTAATAACAGAGACCGATGAAGCAAGCGGTATGTTTGTGTTCCGCACGGCCGATGGCCTATACGGAGCTGCTAACGCTGACGGCGAAGTCGTCGTTGAGCCGGAATACCAAGGCATAATACTCAAGCCGCCGTTTATTGCCGCTCACCTCTCTGATAAAGAATTTGAAGATGAGTGTGAAAAGCTGGCTAAGAAAGCCGGCGCCGACAAGGAGCCTGAAGACGCCGACGAAGCACGCGAGATAATGGAGAACCTGCAAAACATAAAGCACGATTATATCATTCCGGGATACGCTAATTCTTATTATCGCGTGTTCAACAGCAAGGGCAAGATGCTCAAGGACTACGCTCTCCATGCTGCTGTGTATCACGTCCCCGAGATGGGCGACTCCGCTTTCTACACCATCAACAATTACCGCGAAAAGACCACCGAACTAATCACAGCTGATGGCGAGAGCACAACGATTGAAGAATGCTTCTTCACCGCTAAGGGCATCTTCGGCTACAGAGACGCCGAGACACTGCACATGAA
>JAEDNZ010000092.1 GCA_016302215.1 Muribaculaceae bacterium | reverse complement strand
TGCCTCCTAAGACCACATGGTTTGAACCGAAATTGCGCTCCGGCCTGGTAATCCACGAGCTTGATTGACACTCGCAATACGTCAATCAGCTCATAAGTGATTATTCGCCTGTGAGCGTTACCCGACAGCATTGTAATGCCAAGGGCTGATACCTCGTAAAAAAGTATCAGCCCTTTGCTTTGGCTTTGCCTTATATTATGGCCCGGACGCGGCTACTTGCGACCGAAGATGGCGCCGTAGCGGTTAAGCAAATTGAGAAAACGCAAATCATCGCGCAGGTTGCCGACGCTGATGCCGCCCTCGTTGGCTGCGATCCAGTCATGGTGGTTGCCGTATCCGAGGCTGAGAGCCTTGTCAGCACACTCCAGCGCTTTGTCGCTATTGCCGGCGGCGGCATAGAAGCACGCGCCATAGTAGTTGATAAGCCCATCGCTGTCGGTGACACTTCTCAGTATGTTGCTCATCCACTGATTAGCCTCATCGGTGCGGCCGAGAGCCAGCAGAGCGAAGCCTTTGAGCGACCTCACATCATCGAGATCGTAGCCATCGATGGCGCATAGATTTTCAAGCGTCTGCGCTGCCGCCACTTCCTGGTGCAGCTCATCGCGCATGACCTTTGAGCGCCACATATATGCTATCGGCAGAGAGCTGTCGGTCATGATAGCTTCGCCGAACAGGTTTGAGGCTTCTTTGGCATTGCCGGCGGCGGCATAGCATACGCCCATCTGCACCAGAGCCATAGCATCGTTAGGAGTGATGGCGAGAGCCTTGGCTGAGGCCTCTATGGCATCGTCGGGGCGCCCCATAGCTATCAGCACTTTGGCCTGGGTGATGTAGTATGATGCCACGTTGGTGGTCATGCTCAGCGCCTTTTGGATAGCAGTAAGCGCTTCGTCATAATAGTCCAGCGCATACTTGCACTCGGCTATCGATGCGTAGATGCCGTGATATTCATAATTGTTTTCGGTAAGTATAAGGCTGTAATCCTCAATGGCGGCAATGTAGCGGTAATGGGCTTGTTCGATGACAGCTCTGAGATAGCGATAGATGGGCACATTGGGCGCCGTGGTGATGGCGTTGGTGATGCCGGCAATGGTCACGTCATAGTTTGTGTTGGCGTAATCTACCAATGCTGCCAGAGCCTTACTGTTGTCGCTGCCGGTGCTGATTGAGAGTATCAGGTCTTCAACCGCGCCGGCATCATTGCCCATCATTTTTCGTACTGATGAGCGCCGGTTGTATATTTCGGCATTGTTAGGGTCAAGCGCTACGGCTTGATCGAGGTATTCGTTGGCTTGTCCGAGGTTGTTTTCTTTGACTGCAACGCGTGCGAGGCCGATGTAAGGCTCGGTGCCGCGGTTGTTGATTGTGCGCAGCTTGTTGTAGTCGGCTTTGGCTGCTGTGTATTGTTCGAGCTCAAACTCGGTATTTGCGCGCTGATAGATTGCCGAATATGATTTCGGCTCGATGGCGATGGCTGAGTTGAGGTCAGAGAGCGCCTCAGTGTGGCGTAGTGTCTGGTTGTATATGCCGGCGCGCAGCATATATGCCTGAAAGCGCAGGTCCTTGTCAGAGGCCGGAGCATATTTTAATGCTTCGTCAATGTCATTGAGCGCGCGCATATATTCGCTGTGTCTATAGTATTCGTTGGCGCGCTTAAACCATGTCATATAGTCGTCAGGTGTCTCGCGCAGCTGTTTGCTATACACTTCGAGCACCGCTTTGGTGACGGGGTGGTCTATGCCGCTCGCGGTCTGTGCGTTGGCTGATGTGCTTATGGCGAGAGATAGTGTGAGTCCTAAAAGTATCCGTTGTAGTTTCATTATCGCTGGGTGTCAATATATTGTGTGAGATGTAATACTTAAAAATTATTGATTGTGGCACGTATCGCGGAGAGACGCGTGAGCAGGCCTTCGATAAGGTCGAGCCGCAGCATATTGGCGCCATCGCTCTTGGCTTTTGATGGCTCACGATGCGTCTCTATAAAGATGCCGTCGGCGCCGGCTGCTATCCCGGCCCGCGCTATGGTCTCTATCATATCGGGGCGGCCTCCTGTCACTCCAGAGGCCTGATTGGGTTGTTGCAGCGAGTGGGTCACATCGAGGATTACGGGAGCGCCGGAGCGCTGCATTGTGGCTATGCCTCTGAAATCCACTATGAGGTCGCCGTAGCCAAAGGTGGTGCCACGCTCGGTGAGAGCCACGGCATCATTGCCGGCGGCGCGCACCTTATCCACGGCGTAGCTCATGGCCTCGGCTGACATGAATTGTCCTTTCTTGATGTTGACCATCTTGCCGGTCTTTGCGGCTGCGAGCAATAGGTCAGTCTGGCGGCACAGAAAAGCCGGTATCTGTAAGATATCCACATAGCGGGCGGCGATGGCGGCTTCATCGGGGGTGTGTATGTCAGTGACCACCGGCACGCCCACCTCAGCACTCACCTTAGCTAATATTTCGAGTGCACGAATGTCGCCGATGCCGGTGAACGAGTCCATGCGCGAACGGTTGGCCTTGCGATAGCTGCCTTTAAACACATACGGGATATCGAGCTTGCGGCAGATAGCTGCTACATATCGGGCTATGTCGAGAGCCATCTCTTCGCCTTCGATGACGCATGGTCCGGCGAGCAAGAAGAAGTTGTGTGTGGCTGACGAGTGTAGATATTCTATGATGTTCATTACTTTATTGCTTGAGTGTTAAGCTGTTGTATGATATGGCAGGTGTCGCACGCCACGAGCGCCGCAGTTTCGGTGCGCAGGCGATTGTCGCCCAGTGATATGGGTGCAAAGCCGGCATTGATAGCGGATGTAATCTCCTCGTGAGAGAAGTCGCCCTCCGGGCCTATGAGTATCGTGGTGTCGTGGCCGCTGACGTATCGCTGAGCAAAGAGCTCGCGCGGTATCTCCGGCGCGCAGTAGGCCACATACTTCATCGCCGGGCGTTGTGCCTCCTCACTGATAAATGTAGCAAATGGCATCATCGCCTCAATATGCGGCAGTGTGGCTTTCAGTGACTGTTTCATAGCCGACACGGCGATTTTGCGCAACCGCTCCTCGTTGATTTCCTTGCGCTCGGAGTATCGGCATCGCAGCGGCACTATGCGGTCTATGCCTATCTCAGTGAGCTTCTCCACGAGCCACTCCATGCGGTCGTTGTGCTTGGTGGGCGCTATGGCTATGGTGATATTGCCCTGCCACACCTTTGGCAGCTCAGTCGTATTGATGATCTCGATGGCCGTGTGCTTGGGGTGAGCCACCGTGATGCGGCAGGTATATACCTTGCCCTTGCCATCGATGACCTCGATTTCGCTGCCCTCGCGCAGCCTCAGCACCCGCACTGCGTGCTGCGAGTCGCTTTCGGGCAGTGTGGCTGTTGTGGCGATGTCAGGTGAATAAAACCGTATCATAATCGTGCTTGGAGTGTGTAGGGGATGTGTCGTTATGAGCGTGCTGGCTGCTTGTCCTTAAAGACCACGGCAAACGCCACCGCCACTGCCAGCGCAAAGCCGGCAAAGATGAGCCATGCCGTGGACCAGTCGCCTACGAGAAATCCGTTGTCAGTCCAGTGGCAGTATTTGTCGATGATGACGCCGGCCGAGAGGGTGCCTATCGTGGCGCCGAGGCCGTTGGTCATGAGCATAAACAGCCCCTGAGCTGAGGCCTTGATTGATGCATCGCACTCGCGGTTGACAAACATGCCGCCGGAGACATTAAAGAAGTCGAAGGCCACGCCATACACTATGCAGGAGAGGACAAACAGTATCACGCCGGGGAATGTGGGTGCACCCAGGCCGAAGAAGCCGAAGCGCAGCACCCATGCGCTCATGGCGATGAGCATCACGCCTTTGATGCCGTAGCGGCGCAAGAAGAATGGTATCAAGAGTATGCACAGCGCCTCGCTAACCTGTGATATTGACACCAAGAGCGTGGCATTGGAGGCGGCAAAGCTTGAGGCTATCTCTGCCACCTCGCTGCTCTTGAAGCTCGTGAGGAATGGCCCGGCAAAGCCGTTGGTCACCTGTAGCGACATGCCTAATAGCATTGAGAAGATGAAGAAAAGCGCCATCTTGCGTGTCTTGAAGAGCTTGAAGGCATTGAGACCCATTGCCTCGGCAAATGATTGCTTATCTTGCTTCTTGGTCAGAGGGCAATGTGGCAGGGTGAGGCAGTAGATAAAGAGCACTATGCTCAATATACCCGACACTAAAAATTGCAGGTGTGTGTATTGAAATTTGTAATCGCTGGCTGCGAGCGTGAAGTCTATTGAACCGTCGGTGAAGGTAGCGCAGTTGACAAACCACATCGTGGCGATGAAGCCCACGGTGCCGAAGACGCGTATCGGCGGGAAGGCGGTCTCGGTGTCCATGCCGTGACGCTCGATGATACTGAAGGCGGTGGTGTTGGACAACGCCAGCGTAGGCATATAAAATGCCACTGATACGCAGTAGATTGCGACAAACAGAGTGCGGTCAGGCATAGCATTGTTTTCTCCCATGATGTAGAGTGATATCATAGCGGCACCTGCCACCAAATGGCATATACCTAATAGTAATTGCGGCTGTATCTTGCGGTCGGCAAGAATACCCATCAGGGTGGGCATAAATATTGACACTATGCCCTGTATGGCATAGAACCATGGCACTAAATCTCCCATGCCGGCGCGGCCGAGGTAGTTGCTCATACATGTGAGATATGCTCCCCAGACGGCGAACTCCAGGAAATTCATTGCTGACAATTTTACTTTGATGCTGTTCATAATAGTGCAGGTATTGTTTTCTATGGTAATATAAACTATTTAGGTCAGTAGGCATTGGCGGCATTGATGTCGTCGTCGATATGAGGGTCGCCTTTGCGTCTATCTATTTCGGCTTTTACCATTGCGGCGCCCTCATAGTCCTCACATTCGGTCAGCGCCTCCAGCTTGCGATATAGTTCGTCAGTGGTGTAGCGGCTATATGCCGATGATGTGCCCGGAGGCTCATCTTGCCGGGGCTCATCACTGTGAGACTCATCGGTATCGGCGCCGGGGCGTATGAGCTGCGAGTCGCTGTCGATGATAAATCCGGTCTCGTCAATAATCTGCCGCGATATGTAAATGGGGGCGTTGGTGCGTATGGCAATGGCGATGGCATCTGAAGTGCGCGAATCTACGGTGACATGACGCAGCCCATCGTCAAAATGCAGACGCGAATAGAATATGCCATTGTCAAATTTGTAGATATACACCTCAGTGATGCGTATGTCAAAAGCTTTAGCAAAGGATACAAATAAGTCATGAGTGATAGGGCGCGCCGGCACTATGCCTTCCAGCACTAATGCTATGGCCTGTGCCTCTTGGTCACCGATGATGATGGGCACTCGATAAGGCCCATCGACCTGAGCTAACAATAGGGCGTATGCTCCCGTCTTGAGCTGGGTGTAGGAGATGCCCATTACTCTGACTTGTATCTTCTGCTCTTGCATAGCTTTGGGGGTGATATTATTCCGGGGTTAATGATGCCTAATTGTCGTGAAGGGTGATAATGCCGGAGCCATAGCAGATGTGCGATGCCTCGTCGTAGATGACGGCAAACTGGCCCGGCGCTATGCCTTGCACCTTCTCTTGCGACTCGATGATATACTGCGCACCATCGCCGGGCATGCGTGTGAGGGTGCCGTGGAGAAATTCCGGTGAGTGCCGGTTCTTGAATGTTATGGGGCGATGGTCACAGTCGGAACCAAAGGGGTCATCAGTGATGAAGTGCATCTCGCCGAGCAGCAGCCTATGACCATACTGCGCCTCGGTATCAAAGCCTTGCGACACATATATCACATTGTCGTGAATATTTTTCTTTACCACATACCATGGGCCGCCGCTTAGCCCAAGGCCCTTGCGCTGGCCTATGGTGTGAAACCAGTATCCGCGGTGAGTGCCGAGCTTGCGTCCCGTCTCAATCTCTACGATGGCGCCGGGGCGCTCGCCCAGATGGCGGCGTATGAAGTCGTTGTAGTTGATTTTCCCCAGGAAGCAGATGCCTTGCGAGTCTTTGCGATAAGCGTTAGGCATACGGGTGTCGGCTGCAATCTGCCGCACTTGGGCTTTGGGCATATCGCCGATGGGAAATATCAGGTGCTCCAGCTGGTCATATCTGATGCGGGCGAGAAAGTCGGTCTGGTCTTTGACGGGGTCTGCTGCGGTGCCAAGCCACACCTTGCCTTCGCGCTCCACTGTGGTGGCATAATGGCCGGTGGCCGTCTTATCGAAGGCGTGACCCCATCGCTGCTCAAAGAACCCGAATTTTATCATCAGATTGCACATGATGTCAGGGTTGGGGGTGAGCCCGGCCTTGACGGTGCGCAGGGCATACTCCATTACATTGTCCCAATACTCTTGGTGTAGCGACACCACGTCAAAGGGCAAGCCATAGCGCTTGGCTATGAGCTGACACATCTCTATGTCTTCTTCGGCCGAGCAGTCGCCTTCGTCGGTGTCGCGGCCTATGCGTATATAGAATAGGTTGACATCGTGGCCGTCCTCTTTGAGCTTGTGAACCGCCACGGCGCTATCTACGCCTCCGGATATTAGAGCTGCAATCTTCATTACTCGTTGGCTAAGAGCGCTGTGGTACGCAGCAGATTGTCGATGGTGAAGTCTTTGGCGATTACTTTGTGGCTCTCGTCAAGGAAATAAAACTGCGGTGTGGTGCGTATATCAAAATATGAGTCGGCATATTCAAATGCTGTCACCACCCAATTGGCAGGGAACGAGGCCGAAGCCTCAATCCATTGCGCGTCGGGTGCATCAGGATAGATGCTGACGATGGTGAGCTTGCCGGCGGCGATGAGTTTGTTGGCGTTGATGTCAGCTGACAATCTCACGCGCGTGAGCGAGCAGTCGGTGCAGTCTGGGTCGTTGATAAAAATCAAGGTGTGAGTGGAGTGTATGTCGCCGAGGTTGTATTTTAGGCCTTCGGGCGTGGAGAGCGCCAGGTCAGGCACTCTAAATCCGAGTCCGCTTGACTCAATGAGCTTGACTTGGTGCTCAAAGCGTGCACGCTCGGCGCTGTTGATTTTCTTATTGGCAACCACAGCCTTGGCAAAAGGCAGATAAACCTCTTCGGAGCGGAATGTCGCTGAGTCGCAGTATAGCCATCGCTCAGCGATTTTGGCTAATTGCAGGGTGTGGTCAGGCGACTTCTTGACGTTGGCAATGAGCCTGTTGACGGAGCTGTGCACAGTGTCAGCCGTGGCATAGGGTATGGGCGTGAGGTACTCTTCAAAAGCCTTGCTTAAGCGCGCCAATGATGAGAAGGCTGTCTTGAAATTGCAGCGATCCCAGTAGTGCGTCACGAGATAGTCACATCGGTCTGTGAGGTTTTGCAGCTGCTCGGGCACCGTGGGGGTGGCAAAGAGCTTATCGTCAACGGCGGTAATGTTTTGAGCTGCCATCGTGGAGCAGATACTTAGCGCTGCGGTGATAGCTATGATAATGCTTTTATAAGTCATGGGGTAGTATTATAATTAACTACAAAGATAGCTGAAATTTGGTAAATCGCAGTAGTTTTTTGTGCGATATTATTGATGCCTCCGAGGGTAGGGGTAATTATCGTTTGTA
>JAEDNZ010000091.1 GCA_016302215.1 Muribaculaceae bacterium | reverse complement strand
TCGCCGGGCCACACTCACCGCTATGACCTCATCATCTTGGAGAGCCCCGACTTCTCGGTGGAGCCGGGCACCAAATTCGGCTACGCCGTGGCCGGCGGCTCCAAAGACGTGTATGACGCCAAGGTGTATGGCCGCCTGCGCGCCGACCGATCAAATAAGTCGCACACGTTTGCGCTGCGGCTGCGCGATGACGGATACCTGTCGTTTGAGGAATACCGCAACAGCAAGCGCATCAGCCTGTGGCGCTGGATACCCTATCTCTTCAGAGTCACCGTCATAGAGGAAAACAACCGACCCAAGGGCCTCGACGGCGCCATACGCGTGTATCCGCCGACGCCGGGCACCTCACCACGCATACTATGAACGCCATAGCCCGCATACTCATCATAATCAGCGCCATCGCGGCGCTCAGCCTTGACGCCGCAGCGCAGCGCACCACACGCCGCGTCAAAGCCACAGACGTGAGCGCGGCGGCGCTGCCCCCCGTCAGCGCGCCTTACGACACGCTGCAGCAGCCGTCGGCCGACAGCGTCGTGGCAGCGGGCTTTGAGAAGACGCTGTCGTCGAGGCGAGAGTCGCTCTTGCTGACCAACAAGCTCGAGCGTCACATCACCGACATCAGCTTCACCATCACCTACCTCGACACACAAGGACGCATGCTGCACCGCGCCGACCACACGGTCACCATCGACATACCGCCCGGGCAGACACGCGCCATCAACTTCGCCTCGTGGGACACCCAGGGCGTCACATACTACATACACTCGCCTCGACCCACACGGGCGCGGCAGGCCACACCCTTTGATGTGGCTATAACCATCAACTACGTCACAACCCCTAAGAACCCCTCTGACACCCAACAATGAAGATAGCAATAATCGTGGCGATGCGCAAGGAGCTCGACCTGCTCATACCGCTCATCAATCAGACATCGACAGTCAGCGTCAACGGCTTTGAATTTCACCTGGGCACACTCGGCCGCGCCGACGTGGTGGTGATGCAATGCGGCATCGGCAAGGTCAACGCCGCCGTTGGCACCCTCACGCTGATAGAGAACTTCCACCCCGGCGCCATCATCAACACTGGCGTGGCCGGCGGCACGGGCGGCGGCGCTGCCATCCTCGACGTGGTCATCGCCGACCGCATAGCATACCACGATGTGTGGTGCGGCCCGGGCACCACTCCCGGCCAGGCGGCAGGCTGCCCCGCATACTTTGAGTGCCCCATCGACCCGGCCAAGCTCGACATCCCCGGCACACGCCGCGGCCTCATCGCCTCGGGCGACATCTTCGTGAGCGAAGTAGAGACCGTGCGCCACATCCTCGAGCTATACCCCGACGCCATAGCCGTAGATATGGAGTCAGCCGCCATAGCGCAGGTGTGCCACATCAAGGGCGTGCCCTTTGTGTGCATACGCGTCATCAGCGACACCCCCGGCGCCGCCGACAACATAGCCCAATACCAAAACTTCTGGGACGACGCGCCGCAGCACACCTTCAGCGCCCTGCAACACGTCATCAGCGCCATCATCTGATAATCTGATAGTCACCACCACCCATCAGCCCCACCCGTGAAGCCATGAAAGACTTGCCTGTGATACGCGGCCGCCGCAAGCTCATAGCCGAGCTCATAAGCCAAGGCGAGCACCTACAGCAAGACTTCAAATACGTAATCTCAGACGCCCGCAAGATAGCCCGCACCATCTCAGCCTTTGCCAACGCCGCCGGCGGCCACCTGCTCATCGGCGTCAAAGACAACGGCACCATAGCCGGCGTGCGCAACGAAGAAGACATCTTCGTAGTAGAGCAAGCCGCCGAGCGCTATTGCCGCCCGCCGCAACACGTAGAATTCGCAGCCTATTCCATTGACACCGGCATCACCGTGATAAAAGCCAGCGTCAGCCCCGCCGACCATAAGCCCGTGTTAGCGCAAGACGGCGACGGCACCTGGAAAGCATATATGCGCGTGGCCGACGAGAATATCAAAGCCAGCCGGCTCATGTGCCGCGCCTGGCAGCTGAGCGACGCCGATGCCGGCGCCTGCTACATCACCATGGGCGATCGCGAGACCGCCGTCATGCAGCTCGTGGCCTCAGCAGAGGCGCCCCTGCAGCCCCGCAGCATAGCCCTGGCGCTGCACCTGTCGCAGAAAGCCACTGACGACATCCTGGCGCGCCTGGCCGCCATCGGCGCCATCACCTTCACCCTCTGCGGCGACACCTTCGCCATCACCCGCCCATAATCCCCTGCGGGTGTGGAGTGAGGTCGGTAAAAATTTTTCGTAAAAAGGTGATATTTATAGAAATTTTTCGCTAATTTTGTGGCAAGGTCAAGAGTGCGAACAAAAACGCATCTTCAAGCCTTATATATACGTAAAGACTATACCAAATAAACATTTCTAAATTAATAGGAAATACTATGTCAAAAGTAACAGTTGTAGGCGCCGGCAACGTAGGCGCCACGTGTGCAAATGTGTTGGTCACCAATCAGGTGGCTGACGAAGTAGTGCTCCTCGACATCAAGGAAGGTGTTGCAGAAGGCAAAGCTATGGATATCATGCAGACCGCAAATATCCTCAACCTCAACACGCGCCTGACCGGTGTCACTAACGATTACAGCAAGACTGACGGCTCTGACGTGGTGGTTATCACCTCGGGCATACCCCGCAAGCCCGGCATGACTCGCGAAGAGCTCATCGGCGTGAACGCCGGCATCGTGAAGTCAGTAGTGGAGAGCGTGCTTGCTCACTCGCCCAACGCTATCATCGTGTGCGTGTCTAACCCTATGGACACCATGACATATCTCATCCACAAACACACCAACCTGCCCAAGAACCGCATCATCGGTATGGGTGGCGCCCTGGACAGCGCTCGCTTCAAATATTTCTTGAGCCAGGCTCTCGGCGCAAACGCCACTGAGGTGGAAGGCATCGTCATCGGCGGCCACGGCGACACCACAATGATACCCCTGAAGCGCTTTGCCGCATACCGCGGCCTTCCCGTGAGCACGCTGCTCTCTGCCGAATGTCTCGACAAGGTAGCAGCTGACACTATGGTGGGTGGCGCTACTCTCACGAAGCTGTTAGGCACCTCGGCATGGTATGCTCCCGGCGCTGCTGCAGCTCAGGTGGTGGCATCAGTGCTCCACGACCAGAAGCGTCTCATCTCTTGCTCTGCCCTCCTCGACGGCGAGTATGGCGAGAAGGACCTCTGCATCGGTGTGCCCTGTATCCTCGGCAAGAATGGTATCGAGAAGATTGTAGAGTTTGACCTCAACGCTGAGGAGAAGGAACTCTTCGCCAAGAGCGCCGCTGCCGTGCATAAGACCAACAGCGCGCTCCCCTGCTAATCATCTGACTATCTTTTCTCCAACCTTATTGGCGGCGTGGAGCCTCGCGCTCGGCGTCGCCATCTCATTTTGAATAATCACCCTCAAAAAACGAACACAATTGCCATGAACAAATTGTTTTTAGCCGCTGTAGCCCTCGCCGCTGCTCTCACTGTGGGCAGCTGCGGCAGCAACGACAAGGCCACCACAGAGCAGACTGACAGCATCGCCACCGAGCAAGCCACGGCTGACACCGCCGGCGCCGGCGTAACCACCCTCGCCGATGATGCCCTCTATCGCCCCGACAAAGCGCCCGCCAAACTCACCCTGCTCGATTTCAACGCCACCTGGTGCGGCCCCTGCAAGCAGTTTGGCCCCACCTTTGAGGCTGCCGCCGCCAAATATGCCGGCAAGGCAGACTTCGTATCAGTAGATGTAGATGTGTGCCCGCAGACAGCCGAAGCCTTCGGCATCAGTAGCATACCCTGCGTCAAAGTACTGCGCCCCGATGGCACTGTGGAGACTTACCAAGGCACCGACGAGTTACTGCCCGAGAGCAAGTTCTTCGCTATCGTAGATGCAGGCCTCAAATAATAGGCATCAACCCAACACTCACACTTTAAAGGTGTCAGCAGCCACCGGCAGGCTCGGTGCGCTGCTGATGCCATATCCAATCACACAATGACCATCAACAACCGCCTCGGCATCACACAGCTCAACGCCATGCAGCGCGCCATGCAGCAGACCACGGCGCGCAACATCATGCTCCACGCCCCCACCGGCTCGGGCAAGACGGTGGCATTCGCCCTGCCTATGCTGCAGCGCATGGGCCACGGCGCGGCGCCCGCCGCCGTCATCATCGTGCCCTCGCGCGAGCTGGCACTCCAGATTACCGACGTGCTGCGCCGCCTCGACAGCGGCCGCAAGCTCGCTACCCTCTACGGCGGCCATAGCATGGACGATGAGCGCGCAAGCCTCGCCGGCTCGCCAGACATCATCATCGCCACGCCGGGGCGCTTTGTTGACCACATACACCGCGGCTCGCTGCCACGGCGCATGCCATCAGTCAAGGTGCTCGTCATCGACGAGTATGACAAGGCGCTGACCCTGGGCTTCAGCCGCGAGATGCGGCTCATCACCGCCGCCCTCACCGCTGTGAAGTCAGTGATACTGACGTCAGCCACCGCAGGCGAGGCTATGACGGCAGAGATTTTCGGCGATATGCCCTTTGCAGTACTCAGCTTTGACACCGATGCGGCGCAAGCCCCGGCGCAGCAAATCGCCGTGAACATTGTGGCATCGCCCGAACGCGACAAGCTGGCCACACTCACCGCCATGCTCCGCCGCATAGGGCGCGAGCGCACCATCGTCTTCGTGAGCCACCGCGAGAGCGCCGAGCGCGTGTGGCAAGCGCTGCTGTCGTCCGGTATTGATGCCACCATCTACCACGGCGGCATGGAGCAGCGCGAGCGTGAGCGCGCCGTGATAATGCTCAACAACGGCACTGCGCCGGTGCTCGTAGCCACAGACCTCGCGGCTCGCGGCCTCGACATCGACAATGTGGCCAAGGTCATACACTATCACCTGCCCCTGTCAGCTGACATCTACACCCACCGCAACGGCCGCACAGCGCGCCAAGGCGCCTCGGGGCGCGTCTTTGTCATCGTAGGTCCCGGCGAGACGACGCCCGAATATATCACCGCCGACACCACCGACGCCGACGCTATCAGCGCAAGCCCCGACCCTCTGCCGCGGCGCATCACCCTTTACGTCAACGCCGGCCGACGCGAGAAAGTGTCGCGCGGCGACATCGTGGGCTTTCTGTGCAAGACCGCCGGCATCGACGCTGCCGACATAGGCACCATCGACGTGCTTGACCACGCCTCATACGTGGCTGTCGCAGCAGCGGCGATAAAGCTCATACCCAAAGGCAACCAACGCCTGAAGACCACATCAGTGCGTTTTGCCATAGCTAAAACATCAGTCACCACCACGCCCCGCACCGAAAAGAGATAATGAAACGCATAGCCCTCGTTGTCATCACAATGCTGACAGTGGCGTTCGCTGCCGCCGCCACAGCCCCCACTCCGGTAGGCCGACTACCCAAGCGCGAATTTCGCGGCGCCTGGCTCCACACCGTGTATCAAGAGGGCTACCTGCGGCGCACCACCGCGCAAAACCAAGCGTTCATACGCAATCAGCTCGACTCGCTGCGCCTCGCCGGCATCAATGCGGTGCTCTTTCAGGTGCGCCCACAAGCTGATGCCTTCTATGCCTCGGCGTATGAGCCGTGGAGCCGATATCTCACCGACGGCGGCAAGGCGCCCTCGCCGCTATGGGACCCCCTCGCCTTCATCATCGCCGAGGCTCACGCCCGCGGCATGGAGCTGCACGCGTGGCTCAACCCCTACCGCGTGACCGCCTCGAAGCGACAGGTCGTAGCTCCGCAGCATAAGTATTATCATAGCCACAAGGATAGATTTGTAAGATACGGCGGCAAGATATACTTTGACCCCGGAATACCCGAAAACCGCGACATCATCGTAGATGTGGTGGCCGATATCATTGACCATTACGACGTTGACGGCATTCACTTTGACGACTATTTCTACCCCTACCCCGAGCGGGGACTCGCCTTCGCCGACGATACCTCCTACAGCCGCTATGGCGGCAACACTGACCGCGACGACTGGCGCCGCAGCAACGTGGATAAGCTCATCGAGGCTATCCACACCCTGATATCGCAGCGCAAGCCGTGGGTGCGCTTCGGCATCAGCCCCTTTGGCATCTGGCGCAACCGCACCAGCGACCCTCGAGGCAGCGATACCGCCGGCCTCGAAAACTATGATGCCCTCTACGCCGACGTGCTCCTATGGGCCGAGCGCCGATGGGTTGACTACCTCATACCACAGCTCTATTGGAAGCTGGACCACCGCGTGGCGCCATACCGCGTGCTCGCCCCCTGGTGGGACGCCAACAGCTGCGGCTGCCAAATATACATCGGGCAAGACATAGCCTGCACGATGCGCGAAGACGAGCTCGCCGTCAAGCTGCAGATGACACGCGCCGCCGAGGCCATCAAGGGCAACTGCTGGTGGCCGGGCTATGACATCTCAGCCAACTGCGGTGGCATCGCCGACTCTCTCGCTACCACACACCAGGCCACTATAGCGCTGCCGCCCACCTACCCCCACATCAGCAGCGCCGCGCCGCGCCACAGCCCCAAGACACGCCTCCACAGCGATGGCGTCACCATCGGCTGGCGCGTGCCCAAGCCGCAAGGTAAGGTGAGCGACGAGGTGCGATTTGTGGTGTATAGGTTTAGCGCCGACAGCGCCATTGACATTGATGACCCCGCCAATATCATCGCCGTGACAGATGCCGACCACTACACCGCCACCGCTCCGGGCATCTATGTGGTCACAGCCCTTGACCGCGTCAACAACGAGTCTCACCCCTCTAAGCCCATCACCATCAAGCCATGACACCCACATCAGCCGCGCCCGCAATAAGCGTGATAATACCCGTGTATAACGCAGAGCGCTACCTGCGGCAATGCCTCGACAGCATTGCCTCTCAGCGCCGCTATGCCGACTGTGATGGTGCCGACTGTGAGGTGATAATCATAGATGATGGCTCCACTGACAGCAGCGGCGCCATCGCCGACCAATATGCGCAGACACAGCCAGACCGCTTCAAGGTGATACACCGCGCCAACGGCGGGCAATCGGCGGCGCGCAACAGCGGCATCGAGGCGGCCCGAGGCCGTTGGCTAAGCTTTGTCGATGCCGATGACTGCCTCAGCCCTCACGCGCTGGCAGTGTTGCTGCACATAGCACACCGCGATGATGCCGACATAGCCATCGGCGCTCATTGCGCTGACAATGACGCCTTGCGCCATGCCCCCTGTGATGCCGAGGCGGCTATCAGCACCGTACTCACCCCTCATCAGGCCATAGAGCACTGCTTATATCAAGACGGCGTGCTCACCTGCTCAGTATGTGGGCGTCTCTTTGCCCGACATATCTTTGACACACTGCGCTTTGCCGAAGGCACCTATTACGAGGACCTGCTCATCACCCCTCACGCCTTTATGGCTGCGCGGCGCATCAGCGTGACCGCCACACCCGTATATTACTATCGCCACAACCCTCAGAGCTTCATCAACACGTGGAGCGCCAAGCGCCTTGATGTGCTCGCCGTCACCGCGCATATCGAGCAATACATAGCCGCCAATGCCCCCGCATTGTTGCCGGCGGCGCGCGACCGCCGCCTCAGTGCCAACTTCAATATGTATGTGCTCGCAGCACGCCGCGGCGACAAGGCCGTGATGGGCGACACCTGGCAGCAGATACGCCGCCTGCGCCGCGCCTCTATGCTCAACAGCCGCGTGCGGCTCAAAAACAAGGTCGCCTGCCTCGCCAGCTACGCCGGAGAGGCTTGCTTCAGAATGGTGTCACGCCTGACA
>JAEDNZ010000090.1 GCA_016302215.1 Muribaculaceae bacterium | reverse complement strand
GGGCGCCAAAAGCCATCGCTACACTCCATAAGCTCGCGCCCTTGGGCATCGATGGTTACGTGGTTAAACGCGTCGCCGAATGACTGAGCCTCGATGGTGGTGCCATCGGGCTGTGTGATGGTAAACACGCCTCGCTTGGCAGGCTTGGCCGCAGCATCGGTAGCTGCGATTAGCGCTAATGCTGCCATGATTGTTGGGATTAGGTGCTTCATTAGAAAGGATAATTAGGGTGTTTCGTTTTGGTTGCGTTCGCAAATGTAATAACAATTTTTCGCTAATGCGTTAACTTATGGCAAAAAAATGCGTTTTTTTCGACAAAAATATGCTCTTCATAGATAAAAATCACTCGCTATGGCTTTAAGACTACTGAAATATCGGCTCCCGCCAATATTTTTTAGGTAGTAAAGTATTGATAATCCAAAATAAAATCGTAAATTTGTGGAAATTTGTAACTAATGGCCGTAAATCTTCAGCAGCAATTGGAGAGCGTTGGGGTCAAGATGCGACTCGTAGCAGAGAAGTACCGCACCCTCAGCGCCGTCAAAAGCGACCTTGAGAGTGACAACGTCCGCCTCAAGGCTGAGATCATCAGCCGCGACCGCGAGATAGAGCAGCTGCGGGCTAAACTGGAATACCAGCAGGTTGCCACTACAATTACGCCGAGCCGCCAAGAGCTGGAGCAGACGAGGGCTATAGTCGCAGATTTGGTGCGCGACATCGACAGGTGTATCGCCGAGCTGATGGAGTGACCTCAAGCACTCTCTGATGCACAATATGTATTACTGAATAATGGCTGACAACGAAAAATATAGATTTACAGCTAAAATAGGCGATGTCGAGGAGTTTTCGTTTCTCATCTCGCCCGACGAGGAGCCCGCTTACAAGCGCGCCGTCTATCACGTCAACGATTTCTGGCGTAAGATGCGCAGCGCATCGCAAGGCGGCTCGTCTGGTCAAGCCCTGGCTAAGACGGCCTTGGCTTTCGCCGAGCTATATTACCGCACCTCGGAGCAGTTGGCCCGACACTCGCAGCAGCTCGATGACTTCGAGAAGGAGCTTGACGATATCTTGCTGCTCGACAAGGTGTAAGGCAATAGCCTCTATACAGTAATTACATAATGTGCTGAAAAGCAATGCGATGGCGCACCGTTAGCCCCCCGACAGAGGTCGGCGGCCGATGGCGCCCTTACCGCGCTTATGCTTTGACATTTCTAAACCATAATATATATTACCATAAATAACATCAAACGAAACAAATACCAATGTACGACTATCTGATTTATATAACAGTGGGCGTGTTGGCCGCTGCTTTAGCTGTAGCTGCCACTATAGTCTTGCAGCGTCGCATGGCAAAGACTCGCGCCAAAGAAATCCTCGCCGAGGCTGAGCGTGAAGCCGAGGATCTCAAACGCAACAAGATACTTGAGGGCCGCGAGGAGGCGCTAACCATAACTGCTGATGCCGAGAAGCAAGCCAATCAGCGCCTCTCTAAAGTGCAGTCAACGGAGGCTAAGCTCAAACAGCGAGAGCTCCAACTCAACCAGCAGCAAGGCGAAAATGCCCGCGCTCGCAATGAGAACGAAAACACGCGCCAAAACCTCGAGGCCGAAAAAGCCGTACTCGACAGCCGCCGCGCAGAGCTCGACAAGCTCCAAAAGCAAGCTCAAGAGCAGCTTGAACACATCTCCGGACTCTCGTCTGAGGAGGCTAAAGAAAAGCTGATACAGTCGCTCAAAGACGAGGCAAAGACTGCCGCCGCTTCTTATATCAATGACATCATGGACGAGGCGCGCATGACTGCCAACAAGGAGGCAAAGCGCATCGTGGTGCAGTCAATACAGCGTGTGGCAACTGAGACCGCCATCGAGAATTCGGTCACCGTGTTCCATATCGACTCTGACGAGATAAAAGGCCGCATCATTGGCCGCGAAGGCCGCAACATTCGAGCCCTCGAGGCCGCTACCGGCATCGAAATCATCGTCGATGACACCCCCGAGGCTATTGTCCTTTCAGGCTTTGACCCCGTGCGCCGAGAGATAGCGCGCTTGGCTCTGCATCAGCTGGTGGCTGACGGACGCATCCACCCCGCCCGCATCGAGGAGGTGGTTGCCAAGGTGCGCAAGCAGATTGAAGAGGAAATCATCGAGACCGGCAAGCGCACTGTCATTGACCTCGGCATACACGGCCTAAATCCCGAACTCATACGCATGGTGGGCAAGATGAAATACCGCTCAAGCTATGGTCAGAACCTCTTGCAGCACTCGCGTGAGACCGCCAACCTTTGCGCCATCATGGCCAGCGAGCTCGGCCTAAACCCCAAAAAGGCTCGCCGCGCCGGTCTGCTCCACGACATAGGCAAAGTGCCTGACGAAGAGCCCGAGCTGCCACACGCTCTCCTGGGTATGAAACTCGCCGAGAAGTATAAAGAGAAACCCGAAATATGCAATGCCATCGGCGCCCACCACGACGAGATAGAGCAGACGTCGCTCCTGGCTCCCATTGTGCAAGTCTGCGATGCAATCTCCGGCGCTCGCCCCGGCGCTCGTCGCGAAATTGTGGAGGCTTACATCAAGCGCCTCAACGACCTCGAGCAGCTCGCGCTCTCTTATCCCGGAGTCGTCAAGACCTATGCCATTCAGGCCGGCCGCGAGCTCCGCGTGATTGTTGGTGCTGATAAGATTGACGATGTCGAGACCGAAAAGCTCTCTGCCGAGATTGCTAAGCGCATCCAAGACGAGATGACATATCCCGGTCAAGTCAAGATTACTGTTATCCGCGAAACACGTTCGGTAAGCTTCGCTAAATAAGAGCTGAGCCATGTCAGAAATCAACGATAAACCATTATCCCCGGATACTGACGACCTCGACACCACTGCCCCCCTCGACCATATCAAAGCAAATCCCGAGCCTACAGGTGAGCACGTCGCCCCCATCGCCCCCACCGGCGATGATGCCGACGATGACAACTTCCCCTGCTGCTCGTATTGCAACCGCAGGCTCGAGAAGGAGCCGCCGCGCGAAAAGCTCCACAGCTTTAACTGGCTCGCAGATATCCCCGGCGGTTACGCCGATAGCGACCTGGTAGAGGTCACGTTCAAAAATACCCGCAAAGGCGTGTATCGCAACTCCACCAATCTTCCCCTCAAGATTGGCGACATGGTGGCGGTGGAGGCCACTCCGGGTCATGACATAGGCCGCGTCACGCTCATGGGTGCCCTCGTGGAGCGTCGCATGCGCCGGTGTGGCGGCAAGCGCGCTGCCGATGACATCAAGCGCGTATTCCGCCTCGCAAAGCCTGCCGACATCGAGCGCTACGAGGAGGCCAAGGCGCGCGAAAACGACACCATGATACGCTCGCGCAAGATTGCCGAAGACCTCCATCTCAATATGAAAATCGGTGACGTTGAGTACCAAGGTGATGGCAATAAAGCCATATTCTATTACATCGCCGATGAGCGAGTGGACTTCCGTCAGCTCATCAAGGTGCTCGCCGAGACGTTCAAGGTGCGCATCGAGATGAAGCAGATAGGTGCCCGTCAAGAAGCCGGGCGCATCGGCGGTATCGGCCCTTGCGGCAGGCCTCTGTGCTGCGCCAGCTGGATGACCAACTTTGTCACCGTGGCTACCAGCGCCGCCCGCCATCAAGACATCTCGCTCAACCCCCAGAAGCTCGCCGGACAGTGCGCCAAGCTAAAGTGCTGCCTCAACTTCGAGGTCAATACCTACGTGGAGACTTCAAAGAAACTGCCGCCTAAAGATGTGGTGCTCGAGGTGGCTGAGCTGCAATATTACCACTTCAAGACGGATATCTTCAAGCACGAAATCACATACTCTACCGCCAAAAACTCAGCGTCAAACCTGGTGACCATCACCGCGCAGCGCGCCTTTGAGGTCATTGAGCTCAATAAGCAAGGCATCAAGCCCGAGACTTTGGCTGTCGAGGTCAAAGAGGCGCGCCCAGAGCGCAAAGACTTCGGCGACATCCTCGATGACGGCGACATCTCGCGCTTTGACAAGAAGAAAAAACGCAAGAAGAAAAAGCCTCAGTCAGCAAAGCAAGGACAGCAGCCTCAGCAAGGACAGCAGCCTCAGCAGACCGATGAGGCCAATGCGCCGGCATCTGACAAGCCGCGACGCCAAAAACGCAAGCCCGGCAATCGCAACAACAGCCGGGGCGGTAATGCTCCCAAGCAAGAGCCTCCGTCCGGCGAGGCGCAGTAGCGTGACATCTTACTATATACAATTAAGGATATGAATAGAAATCTATTGACATTCATATTTGCTTCAGTATTAGCGATGGCGGCGGCTCTCACGGCCTGCAAGCCCGAGTTTGATGACCACAGCGCCTTCTGCGCTCTGCCTGCCGATGGCTGGGCTTACGGCGACACCGTGGCTTTTGAGTTGCGCAAGGCCGCGGCTCCGAGCCATGGCCGATTAGCCCTTGTGGTGCGTCACACTGACAGCTACGCCTACGGCAACCTTTGGCTTGAGGTGTCGTACCCGCAGCGCGGCACGGTTCGGCCTGACTCCGTAGCCGCAGCGGCTGACACTTTGGTGCGCGACACTGTCAACGTAGTCCTTGCCGACGACTACGGGCGTTGGCTCGGCCGCTCGTCGGGAGTCAGCCACATTGTCACTGACACCCTCAGTGCGGCATACGAGTATTCTGACAGCCTCGCGCGTGTCTATGTGCGGCATATTATGCGCTGTGACCGTCTGCCCGATCTCGAGCAGATTGGTGTAGTCTTTATCCCATAACCATCTTTTGCTATTATGCACGACAATAACAACGAAAGGTTACTACTGCTGACCGCTGCAGAGGCTGACCGCCGCATCGGTCGCGTAAGGCAAGCTATGCTCGATAATCATATATCCGAGCTGTTGATAAGCGACAACGCCAACGTGTACTACCTCACGGGGCGTGTGTTCAGAGGCTTTGTGTTCATATCTCTCGATATTGACAGCCCTATTTATTTTGTGCGCCGTCCGGCCTCGCTCACGGGCAGCAATGTCTATGCCATACGCAAGGTCGAGGAAATACCGGCCTTCTTAAGCTCTCTCGGCCTCGCTAATCCCACGCGCGTGGCGCTCGAGCTTGACACCACGCCATACTCGGCCGTGAGCCGTGTTATGGCGGCATTTGCTATGCCGGAGCTACCGACCAACGGTTCCCCGGTGATGCGCGCCGCTCGCTCCGTCAAGACCCAGCTCGAGTGTGACGAGATGCGCCGCTCCGGAGCTATGCAGACACTGGTTTACAAAAATATACCAAGCCTCTTCAGAGAAGGCATGACCGACATCGAGCTGCAAATAGAGATTGAGCGCGAGCTGCGCCTGCGCGGCTGTTTGGGACAATTTCGCGTCAGCGGCCCCGAGATGGAGATATTTATGGGCAACGTGCTCACCGGCGACAATGCCGACGCCCCTTCGCCCTATGACTTTGCCATGGGAGGCGCCGGATTAAACCCCTCGCTGCCCGTCGGCGCTGATGGCTCGCTCGTGCGCCCCGGCATGCCCGTGATGGTTGATGTCAATGGCAATTTCACCGGCCACATGACTGATATGACACGCACTTATAGCTATGGCCCCATCTCTGACGCCACGGCGCTGAAGGCTCATGCCCTGTCAATAGATATTTGCCATGCGGTGGCCGAGGCTGCCCGCCCAGGTGTCGCCGCCGCCGACCTCTACAATATGGCCGCTGATATGGTCAAGGCTGCACGGTTGGAGCCTTATTTCATGGGGCATCGTCAGCACGCCGGGTTTATAGGCCACGGCGTGGGCATCGAAATCAACGAGGCGCCGGTGATAGCACCTCGCTCACGTGATATACTCGCCGAGGGCAATGCCATCGCCCTCGAACCGAAATTCGTAATTCCCGGCATAGGAGCCGTAGGCATCGAAAACACTTATCTGGTGACTGACGATGCTGCTATGGAGTGCATTACCCTTGCCGATGAAGGTATAACCGACCTTTGCTGACAATATGAACCTGAGCGACAAACTTAAAGGACGCATATTTGCCACCGTTGGCTCCACGGCTGATGCCATGGAGCGTGAGTGTTATGTGGTGGGCGGATATGTCAGAGACCTTATCATCGGGCGCTTATCCAAAGATATTGACTTTGTGACCGTGGGTAGCGGTATTGAGCTGGCTCAGGCTGTCGGCAAAGCATTGGGGCGCGGCACTTCGGTGGCCGTGTATCGCAATTACGGCACAGCTCAGGTGCGCCGCGGCGCCCTGGAGCTGGAGTTTGTGGGTGCGCGCAAGGAGTCTTACCACCGCGAGTCGCGCAACCCCATCGTTGAGGACGGCACCCTCGACGATGACCTCGCACGCCGCGACTTTACCATCAATGCTCTCGCCATCAGTGTCAACAGCGCCACTTACGGCGAGGTGATTGACCACTATGATGGTCTCGGCGACATAGAGCGTCGCATCATCCGCACTCCCCTCGACCCCGATATCACCTTCAGCGACGACCCTTTGCGCATGATGCGTGCAATACGCTTTGCAGCCCAGCTCCAATTCGATATCGCTTCTGACACTCTGGCTGCCATAGCTGCCAACGCCGAGCGCATATCCATCATCACCATCGAGCGCATCACCACCGAATTGCGCAAGATTATGCAGTCGCCACAGCCGTCGATAGGCTTCAAGCTGCTCCATGACACCGGCCTGCTGCGCCTCATCTTCCCCGAGCTGGAGGCTCTCAGAGGCGTTGAGGTGCTCAAAGGGGTGGGGCATAAGGACAACTTTTACCACACCCTCCAGGTGCTAGACACCGTGGCCCTGCACTCTGACAACGAGTGGCTCCGATGGGCTGCCCTCCTTCACGACATCGCTAAGCCCGTGACCAAGCGTTGGGACGAAGCTAATGGCTGGACTTTCCATAACCACAATTTCATCGGCGCCAGAATGGTGCCCAAGATTTTCAGCCGCATGCGCCTGGGCATGGGCAGCGAGATGAAGTATGTACAGAAACTCGTGGAGCTGCACATGAGGCCTATAGCTCTCGTCGAGGACGAGGTGACTGACAGCGCCGTGCGGCGGCTCATCAACTATGCCGAAGAAGACCTCGACGACCTGATGACACTCGCTCGTGCCGATATCACCAGCAAAAATGAGGCTAAGAAGCAACGCTTCCTCGACAACTTTGACATCGTTGAAGCAAAGTTTGCCGACATTCGCGTCAAAGATGCCGAGCGCAACCGTAAAAACCCCGTTGACGGCAACGAAATAATGCATATCTTCGGCCTGCAGCAATCGCCTTTGGTGGGTTACTTCACTAAAAACCTCAAGCAGGCTATCAAAGACTGCGTGATTGAAGACACCCGCGAGGCTGCCGTTGCTTATCTTCTGCATCTCGCGGCCGAGGCCGGCATACCCGTGGTCAACCCGCCTGAGATATAAGCCGAGCGCAGCGGCGCGCGGCTTATGTATATAAAAAAGAGTACATTGTAAATTTTTTTTAATTTCCGAGGGTTACATTTGTTAGCATAGGCTCATAAGGTGTAAAACAACAATAAATCATTACACCTCATGACTACTACAAATGACCCCCTCAATGCTGCCAAGCAAACTGACCTTCAGTACATCGCTGCTATCAAAGCCGGTGATGCCCGCAAGACACATGACTTCTTCTACTCCGAAATCATAGGCCTGCTGCACAAAATCAGAGCTGAAGTCTTCGGCTATAAGATGGACATCGACGAGATGGTCAATGAACTTTACCTATACCTCTCGCGCGATGGCTGGGCAAAGCTCGCCGGCTTCGAGGCTAAGAACGGATGCCGATTGCGCTCTTGGATGGTGCCCGTGGCGTGGCGCTTCTTCTTGAACATTCGCGAGCGTATGCTGACCATTGACACCGAGCAATCAGCA
>JAEDNZ010000089.1 GCA_016302215.1 Muribaculaceae bacterium | reverse complement strand
AATTAACCCACTTCTTCCGATTAGAGCTTAAAGTGCAACATTTACCGCTGCTGAGTAGCGGGGTCAGCAGCAGGGGGCTGAGGCTACCTTGCGCGGCATCACGGCATCGGCGATGCGATACCCGCTCCAGGCCACGATGACCGAGACTACGGGTGTGACGTAATTAAAGACGCAGTAAGGGAGATACTCGAATGTGGGCACTGAAAGGACGGTGGCTTGGGTGATGCCGCAGGAGTTCCAAGGCACGAGCACCGAAGTGACCGAGACGGAGTCCTCAAGGGTGCGGCTGAGGAGGCGGTTCTCGAGGCGGAAGCGGCGATACACGTGGCGATACATATTGCCGGTGAGTATGATTGCGAGGTATTGGTCGGCGCTACAGATGTTCATTGCTACACCGCTGCCGAGGGTGGTGCCTACGATAGATGTGCGCTTGCGCAGGCGTGTGGTGATAGCAGCCGAAAGTGTGGCAAGCATGCCGGTGCCCATCATCACGGCGCCGAAGACCATGGCGCTGAGCACCAACAATATGATAGAGGTGATGCCGGAGATGCCTCCGGTGGCGACCAAGCTATCCACGATATCCGAGCCGGTGGATACATCGTTGCCATGCCAGAGCAATGCCGGCACCTGTAGCAGGTCGGGCGCATTGTGTCCCTGGAAGACGTATATGCCGATGACGCCGGCCACGGCCGCGGCAAAGAGTATAGGCAGCGAGGGCACTCTCAGAGCGATGAGAATGATGGTGGATAATGGTATCAGCAGCGTGAACGGCGACAGCTGATATTGAGCGGCGAGGGCCGAGGCAATGCTGTCGGTGTAAGTGGCATCGGAGAGGTCGTATGTGCAGCCCACAATGACGAAGGTAACCAGGGCTATAATCATAGCCGGCACGGTGGTGACCATGAGATAGCGTATATGGGTGAAGATATCAACGCCGCAGGTGGAAGAGGCAAGCACGGTGGTATCGCTCAGCGGCGACACTTTGTCGCCGAAGTAAGCGCCCGATATCACCGCTCCGGCTATCCATCCGGGAGAGTATCCCATTGTGGTGCCAATGCCCATGAAGGCGATGCCTATTGTGGCAATGGTGGTCCACGAGGAGCCGGTGACGACCGAGACGACAGCTGCTACGGCACATGTGGTGGCCAAAAAGAATTGCGGGCTTAATGCCTGTAGGCCGTAATCTACGAGCGTGGGCACCACGCCTGATGCCATCCAGGCCGTGGAAATCATAGCGATGCAAATGAGCATGGGCACTGTGGGCAATATCTGGCGCGCGCTGCGCGTAAAGCCCACGCGGAGGCTGCGGCGGCTCACGGTGCCGCACACGAGGCTCTCGATAAATGCGAGCGCCGAGACAGAGAGCAAAATCACCGGAGCATAGTCAGCGATGGCGCCGGCACCGGCATAATAGACGATGGCCACCAAGCCAAGGATGAGCACCCCGATAGGAATCATAGCTGCGGCCGGCGACGGCGACTTGCTCGCCGTGATGGGCAACAATTTTTTTACCTGCATTGAATATTATTGTAACCGTTGATTGGAGTGGCAAAGTTAGCAAAAATATATCAATTTAGCAAATATCGGGCGTGATAAGTAATAGATTAAAAGCGCCAAGGGGTGAATTATACATTATTTAACTTGCCGGCATAAACGGGCAGAGCGATCAACGGGCGGCATTGCGGTAGATGATAATGGCGATGATGGCATAGATGAGATTAGGTATCCACATTGCCACTAATGCCGATGTGAGGCCGCTGATAGCAAAGGTCTGAGTGATGGTCATAAACAAGATGTAGCTGAAGCTCAGCACGAGGCCTATGCCTATGTTGAGGCCCATGCCGCCCTTTGACTTACGCGAAGAGAGGGCCATGCCAATGATAGTGAGAATGAAAGCCGCCGCTGTCATAGCGAAGCGTCGATGATACTCCACCTCGAAATTTTGGATGTTGGCGACGCCGCGTTTCTGCTGGCGCGAGATATATTGCTGCAGCGCCGGGGTAGTCATCTTCTCGTGGTCGTTGACGGCGATGAGGAAGTCGCGCGGCTCGAAGGGTATCACGGTGTCGAGCTGGCGTCCTTTTTTGATTTCTTCGCGCCCGTCCTTAAAGTCGCGAATGACATAGTCCTTGACGCGCCAGCTGTAGAGTGTATCCCACTCGATGCTCTGTGCAGTGAGGCGCGACACGAGCCGTTTGTCACTGTCAAAGAGGTCGAGAGAGAAGCGCACGCCGCGCTTGGTGTTGGCGTCATAACGGCTCATATATGCAATCTCTCCGGGGGCCACCATAAGCATGATGTTAGAGCCATAATCCACGCTTTTGTTCTTGACATAGGTGTTGGTGTAATTGATGCGCTTGACATTGGCGGGAGGTATGACGTAAGCGCTGAGCAGGAAAGTGGCGACAGCGATGACGCTCGCCGCAATCATGTAAGGGCGCAGCAATCGCCTGAAGCTCATGCCGGTGGAGAGCATGGCAATAATCTCGGAGTTGCCGGCTAACTTAGATGTGAAAAAGATTACGGCAATGAAGGTGAAGAGCGGCGAGAACTGATTGGCGAAATATGGCAGGAAGTTGATAAAGTAATCAACGATGGTGGCTTTGAGAGGTGCTTTGAGAAAGGCGTCGAGCTTCTCGTTGATGTCAAACATGACCACGATGGCGAGGAGCAGCAATATCGCAAAGATATATGTGCCCAGAAATTTCCGCACTATGTATCGGTCAATGAGTTTGAACATCGGAGGAGCTTGAGCTTATAAGATGAGATGATTATATAAATACTAATTATATAGTGAGTGGCATGGATATCGGCTACAGTCGTCGGCCGAGCTTCTCTACCATCATGGTCTTCCAATCATGGAAGTCGCCGGCGATGATATGAGCGCGCGCCTGGCCCACGAGCCATAGGTAAAAGCCGAGGTTGTGGATTGAAGCTATCTGCATGGCCAATAGCTCTTGCGAGATGAAGAGGTGGCGCAGGTAGGCCTTGGAATATACTCGATCAACATACACGGGTCCATCCTCCCAGATTGGCGAGAAATCATCGGCCCACTTGAGGTTGCGCATATTCATGGTGCCCTCGGGGGTGAATAGCATGCCGTTGCGTCCGTTGCGAGTGGGCATCACGCAGTCCATCATATCTACGCCGCGGTCTATTGCTTCGAGTATGTTAATGGGGGTGCCGACACCCATTAGGTAACGCGGCTTGTGGTGGGGCAAGATTTCGTTGACCACCTCAATCATTTGGTACATCACCTCGGCAGGCTCACCAACGGCGAGGCCACCGATGGCATTGCCATCTGCGCCGAAGTCGGCAACAAAGCGGGCCGACTCACGTCGCAGGTCGGGATAAGTGCAGCCTTGCACTATGGGGAAGTAAGCCTGGGAGTAGCCGTAAAGGCCCTCGGTGTCAGTGTAACGGCGCCAGCCCCTTTCGAGCCAACGCTTGGTGAGGTCGAGCGATTTGCGAGCGTAGGCATATTCGGAGGTGCCGGGCGGACACTCGTCGAGCGCCATCATGATATCGGAGCCTATTGAGCGCTGGAGGTCAACGACCTTCTCAGGGGTGAAAAGGTGCTTTGAGCCATCAATGTGGCTGCGGAAGAATGCGCCCTCGTCAGTGAGCTTACGATTGGCGCTGAGCGAGAACACCTGAAATCCGCCGCTGTCAGTGAGGATAGGCCTGTCCCAGCCATTGAAGCGATGGAGGCCGCCGGCACGCTCGAGGATATTAGTGCCGGGGCGCAGATAAAGATGGTATGTATTGCCCAGAATGATTTGAGCCTTGATGTCGTCGCGCAATTCACGTGTGTGGACGCCTTTGACGGAGCCGAGAGTGCCTACGGGCATAAATATCGGAGTGAGCACGTCGCCATGGGCGGTGCTTATGATACCGGCGCGCGCGGCACTATCGCGGTTAGTGGCAATGAGCTTAAAATCCATTAGCTTAAATTTAGATGCAAAGATACTAATAATCCGTCAAAGGTCATTGCCTCGGAGGCCATAAAAAGGCTAAAAAGTCTCCCGAAGGATAGATATGTGCATCAACACACAGCCGTGGAGCTCAAAAGGAGAGCGCCACGGCCGTATAAGGTCATTTAGAGGAGCGCAATTAGCGAGCAGCCTCGATAGAGTCTTTGCGGAATTTCTTGAGGAGCTTTTCGAGCTCAAGAGAAGCCTTGCGAGCGCGAGCGCCGGCAGCCTTGTTACCGTTTTCAGCCTGGAGATTGGCATCTTTGTTAAATGACTCGCAAAGAGTTGCAATAGCAGATACTAATTCTTTCATTTTTAGAGAATTTATTGGTTTGGTTAATATGATATGCAAATGTAAAAAAAGTTTATCTAAATAACAAAATATTTTAGCATTTTTTGAGAAAAAAGAATAAAAAGCACAAAAAAGCGCCTAAGGTGTAGCCTTTAGGCGCTTTTTTATAGCTGATATCAGTGATTAGGTGACGTTAAGCGTTCTTCACCTTGTCAACGATAGCTTTGAAAGCAGCGGGGTTGTTGAGGGCGAGGTCAGCGAGGACTTTGCGGTTGATTTGGATGCCGCTCTTGTGGATGAGGCCCATGAGCTTGCTGTAAGAGAGGTCCTCGAGGCGAGCAGCAGCGTTGATACGCTGAATCCAGAGAGCGCGGAAGTTGCGCTTTTTGTTTTTGCGGTCGCGATAGGCGTAAGTGAGACCTTTTTCCCAGGTGTTTTTGGCGACGGTCCACACATTGCGACGGCAACCGAAGTAACCGCGAGTGAGTTTGAGAACTTTTTTACGACGAGCGCGCGAAGCGACGTGATTAACTGATCTTGGCATTTTTAGAGATGATTTTTTGGATGATAGCGTCCGGCGTCAGTAAGCCGGCCCTTTAGGCTGAGCATCCGGTTAATAAAAAGATTGATAGTGGCCGGCGACATAGGATATGAGCCGGCATGCCCTATGCATTGATTACTTAAGGGCGAGGAGAGCCTTGATGTTGCTTTGGTCAACTCTTGACACCAAACCAAAGTGAGTGAGGTTGCGTTTCTGCTTTTTGGTTTTTTTAGTCAAGATGTGGCTCTTGTACGCATGTTTTCTTTTGATTTTTCCTGACCCGGTAAGAGCGAATCTTTTTTTGGCACCGGAATTAGTTTTAATCTTGGGCATTTTGTTAATTATTTGATTGATTATTACTTGGTGTCAACACGTGACACATTATATATATACGATAGATATATTATTTCTAAATAGTTATTTCTTCTTGGGCGATAGCATGATAATCATGCGCTTGCCTTCGAGCGTGGGCATAGACTCTACCTTGCCATACTCTTCGAGGTCGTTGGCGAAACGTAGCAGCAGCACCTCTCCTTGCTCCTTGAAGAGTATCGAGCGACCTTTGAAGAAGACATAAGCCTTGACTTTTGCGCCTTCCTGCAGGAAGCCGATAGCGTGCTTGAGCTTGAAGTTGTAGTCATGGTCGTCAGTCTGCGGGCCGAAACGAATTTCTTTTACAACAATCTTGGTGGCTTTAGCTTTGATCTCTTTAGCTTTTTTCTTCTGCTGGTAGAGGTATTTCTGATAGTCTAATATCTTGCACACCGGGGGCTCGGCATTGGGCGAAATTTCCACCAAATCGAGCTCTAACTCGTCGGCGATGCGACGTGCTTCCTGAATGGGATAAATGCCTTGCGTGACATTGTCGCCCACCAAACGCACCTCACGAGCACGGATGTTCTCGTTGATGTTATTGGGGTCTTTGGTGTTGCGCTCCACACGCCCTTTTGGGGCGCGGTTGTTGTTGGCATTGGCGTTAGCACCGGCAGTGTTGGCGGGCCTTGGGCCGGGGTGGTAGGGCTTTTTTTGCATTCAGTAAGCTTATTGGTTGATCAATTGGTTGACTTCATCGGTCAAATTTTCTGCAAAGGTAGCAATTTTCATCGAACCTTTATCACCTTCGCCCTGTTTTCTTACAGAAACTTCGCCTGCAGCCTGTTCTTTTTCGCCGACGATTAGCAGATAGGGCACACGCTTGAGCTCGTTGTCGCGTATTTTGCGGCCGATTTTCTCATTGCGGTCGTCAACGAAGCAACGAACGTCGGCTTTGGCGAGAGTGCGAGCCACCTCGTAGGCGTAGTCGTTGAATTTCTCAGAGATGGGGAGCACAACGGCTTGGTCAGGGGTGAGCCACAGGGGCAGCTTGCCTGCGGTGTGCTCGAGGAGCACGGCCACAAAGCGCTCGAGCGAGCCGAAGGGGGCTCGGTGAATCATCACGGGGCGATGCTTGGCATTGTCTGAGCCTACATATTCGAGCTGGAAGCGCTCGGGCAGGTTGTAATCAACCTGTATGGTGCCTAACTGCCAGCGGCGTCCAATAGCGTCCTTGACCATAAAGTCAAGTTTGGGGCCATAGAAGGCAGCTTCGCCCAGCTCTTTGCGTGCTTTGAGGCCTTTTTCCTCGCAAGCTTCGATGATGGCTTGCTCGGCGAGATGCCAATTTTCGTCAGAGCCGATGTATTTCTCCTTGTTGGCGGGGTCGCGCAGAGATATCTGAGCCTCAAAGTTGTCAAATTTCAGAGCCTTGAAGATGTAGAATATGATGTCCATCACCTTGAGGAACTCGGTCTTGATCTGGTCGGGGGCGCAGAAGATGTGGGCATCGTCCTGCGTAAATCCGCGTACACGAGTGAGGCCGTGAAGCTCGCCGCTCTGCTCGTAGCGATATACTGTACCGAACTCGGCGAGGCGCATAGGGAGGTCTCTGTAAGAGCGGGGAGCCGAGCGGAATATCTCGCAGTGGTGGGGGCAGTTCATGGGTTTGAGCAGGTATTCCTCTCCTTCTTCCGGGGTGTGTATGGGCTGGAAAGAGTCTTTGCCATACTTGGCGTAGTGGCCTGAGGTGACATAGAGCATCTTATTGCCGATATGAGGCGTGATTACCTGCAGATAGCCGTATTCTTTTTGTATCTTGCGCAAGAATTGCTCGAGGCGGTCGCGCAGGGCAGCACCTTTAGGGAGCCAGAGGGGCAGGCCGGCGCCTACGTTCTGCGAGAAAGCGAAGAGCTCCATTTCCTTGCCGAGCTTGCGGTGGTCGCGTTTCTTAGCCTCCTCAAGCATAGCCAAGTACTCATCGAGCATCTTCTGCTTGGGGAAAGTGATAGCATAGACGCGCACCAGCTGATTGCGTTTTTCGTCACCGCGCCAGTAAGCTCCGGCGAGCGACAGCACCTTCACCGCCTTGATGGGAGCGGTGTTGGGGATATGCGGACCGCGACATAGGTCGGTAAATTCGCCTTGAGTATATGTGGTGATATGGCCGTCCTCCAGCTCGGAGATGAGCTCGCATTTGTATGACTCGCCGCGGTCGCCGAAGAATTTGAGGGCATCATCTTTAGAGATGTCGTGGCGCACGATGTCTTGCTTTTGGCGCGCGAGCTCCAGCATTTTTTTCTCGATGTTGGCAAAGTCGGCGGCTGTGATTTGATGCTCACCGGGGTCGATGTCATAGTAGAAACCGTTCTCGATGGCTGGGCCGATACCGAATTTAACGCCGGGATATAGGATTTGGAGCGCCTCGGCGAGGAGGTGTGCCGACGAATGCCAGAAGGCATGCTTGCCCTCAGCATCGTCCCACTTATATAGTTTGATATGCGCGTCGTGGTCAATGGGGCGCGTCAAGTCCCACTCATGCTCATCAATAGAAGCAGCCAGCACATCTTGAGCGAGGCGTGGGCTGATAGACTCGGCAATCTGAAGGGGAGTGACACCTGCTTCAAACTGCTTCACGCTGTTGTCCGGAAATGTTATATTTATCATTTATATTACACTATTAATCAATTGATTAACCCATCAACCGAGCCAACCAACCAAAAATCAAGCGCAAAGATACTATTTTTTAGCCAATTACGCAACAAGGCGGCAAGTTTTTTTGTCAAAACTTG